>CBFGQE010000080.1:0-10002 GCA_965650815.1 uncultured bacterium | reverse complement strand
GCACGTAGAGCGCTTCACCTCCGTCGGGCGCGACGCCGGGTTCGGTGATCGCCGGAGCGCAGACGTAGGCGGTGGGATCGGGCGCGGGTTCGCCCTTGTGGTAGATGGAGTCGAACTCCTCGTGCGGGTCGCGGGAGAAGACGAAGTTGTGGTGCAGGAGCTGCGGGTAACGCTTCTTCAATCCCAGATACAGCACCACGCCGGAGCAGGCGGCTTCGTAGCCGCGCCGCTTTTCAAACTTCTGCGCCGCCGGTTCGCCGGAGAGCAGTTCACGGTGGGTGCGGACCGAGTCGCAGTTCGAGACCACAGCGGCGAGGCGGACGGTTTCGCCGGAGTCGGTCACCACGCCGGTCACGCGGGTGCCATCGTTGAGGATGCGGTCGATGCCGGTGCCGGTGCGGATCTCCACGCCGAACTTGCGGGCCAGCTTGGTCAAGGCCACGGGCACAGCGCGGGTGCCGCCCATCGGATACCACACGCCCTCGCTGGTCTGCATGTGGGCGATGCCGCAGAGCACGGCGGGCGAAGCGTCGGGGGAGGAGCCGACGTATTGGGTGAAGTGGTCCACCATCTGGGCCACGCGCGCGTCGGGCACGTGGGAACGGACGGTCGGTCCGACGGTGCGGCCCATGCGCATGGTGAGCACGTCCTTGATCACGCCGGGCTTGAAGGACGACTTGGCGTCGAACATGTCGCGCATCCCGCCGATGGACTTCCAGAAGAAGAAGCGCTGGGAGATGTCGTCCAGCTTCTCGGACAGGCCGATGAACTTGCGGTAGCCCTCGGCCGTGCCGCTGTTCGGCGCGAAGCGGTCGAGGTTCCGGCACATCACGTCGGTGTTCTTGTAGAGGTCGAGGATCGAGCCGTCCTGGAAGAAGGAGCGCCACTGCGGGTCGAGTTCCACCAGCTCCATGTGGTCCTCCAGGCGCAGACCGGCTTCGCGGTAGATGCGTTTCAGGACGAACGGGATGGTCAGGATGGTCGGGCCCATGTCGAAGCGGAATCCGCGGTCGGTGTGTTCCGCCGCCTTGCCGCCGAGCCAGTCGTTCTTCTCGAAGAGCACGACGGAATAGCCGCGCGCCGCGAGGGTGCAGGCGGCGGCGAGACCGCCGAGGCCGGAGCCGATGACACCGATCTTTTCGTGGGAGGAAGTGGTCATGGGAAATGAGGGGTTGGGGAAATGACGAACGCCGAACGCTCAACTCTGAACTTCGAAGTGACCCTGCAAACGGAGGGGGCACCGAGGGTTGATGAGACCGAGTGCTTTAACCACAGATGGACACAGATGAATACAGAAGGGGAAGGCAACGGAGACTGTTTGAGCCACGAGACCCAAGTCTGATCTGTGTTCATCTGTGTCCATCTGCGGTTGCCCAAACGAGAACGTCCGAACGGTTGGTGAGTGCGCATGTTCATTCGCGGTCCTCCGCCTTTGGGTTGGTGCGGAAGGCACGGACGAGATCACGCAGGGCGCACCAGCGAGCGGACCAGGTGGCCGCGTGGGACAGGCGGAGGAAGGCGGTGAAGAGCGCGGCGTCGCCGGGCTTGGGCGCGTCGAAATGGGGTAGGAACTTGGAACGCCGCACGGCCACGACCTTGGGTGCGGTCATTTCCAGCAGGCCTTCCGCGCCACGGGTCACGCCGAAGCCGCTGCGGCCGAAGCCGCCGAACGGAACACGGGGATCGGCGGTGGGCACGATGAGGTCGTTGATCGTGACGGTGCCGGCGCGGATCTGATCGGCCAAGGCGCGGGCGGCGGCTTCGTCGCGGGAGAAAATCGAGGCGCCGAGCGCGTAGGGGCAGTCGGCGGCCGCGCGGACGGAATCGGCGTCGTCGGAGACTGGGACGAGCGAAAGGATCGGTAGGAACAAGTCCTCGCGGAGCACGGCGGCCGAGCGGGGAACGTGGGTGAGGATGATTGGCCCTGAAGGTAGGGCGACGGCTCCTGCCGAGCCGCCTTGGGGCGAGCTGGTATATGGGAAAGCTGCTCTGGAAACGATTTGGCGTTCATCGGCGGCCGCTTGGGATGGGCGGATGGGAGTGAGTCCTCCGGGAGGCTCGGCAGGAGCCGTCGCCCTACCCTTTGCCGTCAGCAGCTTGGCTCCGGACTGAAGGGCCGCGTCGATCAGGGGCGCGGCGTTTGCCCACGCGCGTTCCGGGATGGCGATGGGTTCCAGCGGTGCCAGTGCGGCGGCCAGCTTTTGCTCCAGTTCCTCCAGCCGTTCGCGCGGCACGAAGACGCGGCGCGGGGCGATGCAGGTCGCTCCGGCGTTAAGGGAAAGGCCGAAGACCAGGGCGCGAGTGACGAGGTCCAGATCGGCGTCGGCGCGAACGAAGACTGCGTCGCAACCGGACAGCTCCATCGTGGCGGGGGTCAGCGTCGGGGCCAGATTGGCCAGGACAGCGCGGCCGGTGTCGGCGGAACCGGTGAGGACGACCTTGTCCACGCCAAGCCGCATGAGCGCTTGGGCGGAAGCGGGGGCTTCGGTCACGAGCTGGACCAGGTGGGCGGGCAGGCTGGCTTCGTCCAGCAACTGGCGGAACGCGAGGAGCGCGTCGGTGCAACCGGGAGCGGGCTTCAGCAGCACGGCATTGCCGGCGACCAGCGCTTGCAGGGTCTGCACAGCGGCGAGGAACAGCGGGTAGTTCGACGGTGCGAGGACCAGAACCACGCCCAACGGTTCCCGCGAGATCGTCGTCGTGACCGAACTCAGCCAGAGCGGGCGGCCAGACGCGCCGAGCTTGCGGGGTTGGAGTAGGCGTCCGGCTTGGCGTTCCAAGAAACGGCAGGCTTCGGCCAAGGGGATCAGCTCGGAGGTGATCAACTCGGCGGCGGGGCGTGGACGAGACAGCGCCAGTTGTTCGGTCAGCCATTCGGCGCGTTCGGCAAGGAGATGGCGGAAGCGTCGAATCAGATCGAGGCGGTCGCGGATGGGGACATTGCGCCAAGTGGTTTGAGCGGCGCGGGCGAGAGAGAGGACCTTCTGTGACTCTTCTGCCGACGAGTTGGAGATGGGGCTGCGCGGCAGCGCAGCCCTACCGGGCGGGTGGGCCGAACCTGCCGGTCCGCCGGGGATGCGCTCATCTGCCTTCGATGACTCTTCTACCGCAGCGCGGTCCGGGACAGGCAAGATGCCTGTCCTACTGGATGCTTGCGCGGCGGTGTTCATGGTCTCAGGCGGTTTCCAAAGACAACGGGCAAGGCGTGGCGGCGGGAGCGCGGAGCTTGGCCGTGCTGAGGCCAAAGTCTTCCAGCATGAGCCGGGTGGAGATCCGCGCCGACTCGAAGATCACCGGCAATCCGCTGCCGGGATGCGTGCCGCCGCCGACAAGATACACGGATTCCAGATCTTCGAAGCGGTTGCGCGGACGCATCAGGAGCATTTGGTCCATGCTGTGGGCCAGGTTGAAGGTCGCGCCGCGGTAGATCTGATAGCGCGTGTCCCAGTCCTGCGGGGTGATGACGCGCTCGAACCGGATGTGCTTTTGCTTCAGCTCATAGCCGGCCTTGCGCATCTGTTTGAGAACGAGTTCGCGGAAACGCGGGGTTTCCTTCGCCCAATCGACGTTCCCGTGCTGGTGGGTGACGGGCGCCAGCACGTAGAGCGCGCTCTGGCCCTTGGGCGCGAGGCCGGGATCGGTCACGCAGGCGTTCTGGACGTAGAACGACGGGTCGCAGCTGAGGACGTGGCGGCTCTCGATGTCCTCCAGGTTGTTCTCGTAGTCCTCGGAGATGTGGATGGTGTGGTGCGGCAGGTCGTAGGTGCCGTCCACGCCGAGGTAGAGCATGAAGGTGGAGCAGGAATACTTCTTCTTCTGCAGCTTGGCGTCGGTCCATTTGGAGCGGAGCGCGTCGGGCACGAGCTTGTTCATCGCTCGGGCGAAGTCGGCATTCACCACCACGGCGTCGGCCTTGTAGGTGGCGGTGGCGGTGCGGACGCCGGTGGCCTTCTTGCCGGTGAAGAGCATTTCCTCGACGGGCTCGCCGAGGTGGATCTCCACGCCCATGCGTTCGGCCAAACGCGCCATCGCCTGGGTCACGGCCGCGCAGCCGCCGATGGGGTGGAAGACGCCGTATTCGTATTCGAGGAAGGACAGGATGGAGAACAGGCTCGGGCAGCGGAACGGCGACATGCCGAGGTATTTCGACTGGAAACAGAAGGCCAGCCGCACGCGCGGGTCCTTGAAGAACCGCTCCAGGTAGCCGTCCACCGACTTGGTCGGATGCAGGAACGGCAGCGCCTTGAGCAGCTTGGGATTGAGCAGGTCCTTGAAGCCGACGAAGGGCGATTCCAGCACGGGCTCGAAGGCCTTCAGCTTGGCGCGGTTCTCGTCCATAAACCGCTTGAAGCCGCCGGCGTCCTCGGGCGACAGCTTGGCGATCTCGGCGGCCATGCGCTGTTCGTCGGGCGTAGCGTTGATCTGTCCGCCGCTGCCGAACTGGATGCGGTATTGCGGGTCCAGCCGGACCATCTCGACCTCGCGGGCCAGCGTGGTGCCGGCGGCGGCGAAGATCTCCTCCAGCACGCGCGGGTAGAGGAAGAAGGTGGGGCCGAGGTCGAACTTGAAGCCCTCCGCTTCGATCGACGAGGTGCGTCCGCCCACGACGGGCAGCCGCTCGATGATGCGGGTGCGCACGCCGGCGGAGGCGAGGAGGATGGCGGAGGCCAGTCCGCCCGGACCGGCGCCGATGATGATGACTTCCTTGCTCATGGGTTGGAGGGATGGCGGAGGATGAAGGTGGTGTGGCCGGAGGAGGACGGAGCGGATGCGGAAGGAGGCTTCGTCGCCGGGACCTGGAGATCCTGGGCCTCGGAGCGGGGCTGGACGGACGAAGCATCGGCCCAGAACTGGGCGAGCGGCTTGTGGCGGACAAAGCGGACGAGAAGGAGCGAATTCATGGGTTCAACGGGCTTGCAAGGTGGCGAGGCCGCCATCGACGCCGAGGCACTGGCCGGTGATCCAGCCCTGCTCGGGGCGGAGGAGCCAATGCACGGCCGAGGCGACTTCGGCGGGCTGGCCGATGCGTCCCAACGGATGGAGCGCGGTGGAGGCTTTGAGGTTGGCTTCGTTCGACGTGATCGGGCGGCTCAGGGGAGTCTCCACGAGTCCGGGCGCGACGCAGTTCACACGCACGCCGTAGCGGGCGTAGGTGGCGGCGGCGGAGCGGGCCAAGGCGGCGACTCCGCCCTTGGCCGCCGCGATGGCTTCGTGGTTGACCATGCCGCGCTGGGCGACGGCGGAGGCCAGCAGCACGACCGATCCGGAGCGCTGCTTCATCATCGGCTGGGCGGCGGCGCGGAGGATGAAGAACGAGGTGTTCAAGCTGGTCGCCAGCGTGGCGGCCCATTCGTCGTCGGACGTGAGATGGGCCGGTTTTAGGAGGAGGGACCCGATGCAGTTGGCCACCGCGTCCAGGCGACCGTGTTCGGCCACGACGGATTCGACGAGCGCATCCACCTCGGCGGAGCGGGTGGCGTCCACCGTGCGGGCGATCACGCCGGGGACCGACGAGCTTTCCGCCGAACGCGACGCGACAACCACGGTGTCGCCGGCTCCCGCCATTTGCCGGGCCAGCTCCGAACCGATGCCGCCGTTGCCGCCGAAAACGAGTGTGACCATGCGATTGGGGGCGTTCAGGCGGCCAGTTCCTGCACTTCCTCCATCTTCTCCACCCGGCGGCGGAGCTTGCCGAGGGCGATGTTCTGGAGCTGGCGGATGCGTTCGCGGGTGACGCCGAAGCGCTGTCCGATGTCCTCCAGAGTTTCCTCGGGATCGCCGTCGAGACCGAAGCGGCGGCGGAGAATCGTCGCTTCGCGTTCGGGGAGCTCGTCGAGGAAATCGAGCACCATGTGGGTCATCGACTTGTCCTGCAGTTCCTCGAAGGGATCGACCGCGTTCTGGTCCTCGACCAGGTCGCCGAGCCTCGCGGAATCGTCTTCGCCGACCGGTGCTTCCAACGACGCGGGCCGCACGGAAGCGGCGCGCATCTCGGCGATGCGCCAGGCGGGCATCTTCATCTCGCGGGCCAGTTCCTCGTCCGTCGCCTCGCGGCCGAGCTCTTCCTGGAGCAGCGCGGCGGCGCGGCGGATCTTGCAGAGCTTGTCCACAACGTGGACCGGCAGGCGGATGGTCTTGGACTGGTTGGCCAACGCCCGCCGGATCGACTGCTTGATCCACCAGGAACCGTAGGTGGAGAGCTTGCCGCCCTTGGCGGGATCGAAGCGCTCGACCGCCTTGATCAGGCCGATGTTGCCCTCGTTGATCAGGTCGAGCAGCGGCAGGCCGAGGTTCTCGTATTCACGGGCGATCTTCACCACGAGCCGCAGGTTGGCGCGGATCATGTGCTCGCGCGCGGACTCGTCCCCGGCCTTGATCCGGGCGGCCAGCTCGATCTCTTCCTGGATGCTGAGCAAAGGCACCTCGCCCACGTGGCGCATGTAGAGCGACAGGGCGGAATCGGAATCGTAGGGCGAACGGGAAACGGTCGGCTCGGATTCGGCAGCGGTCGTGACCGGAATCGGGTCGCGGAGAACCACGATGGGAGCCAGGACCATTTCTGGACGTGCTGTCTCCTTGGTCGGCTTGGCCGACGAACGCGAGGCCGAGCGCGAGGGCTTGGTCCGGGGAACCGGCGTAGGCCGGGAGACCCGCGAAGGCTGTTTGGCCAACGGGCCCGGTGAAGCTTCCGCCCGCAACTGGATGGGCCGAACGAGACGCGGAGCGGGCTTCAGGCGGGCAGGCAGCACGCGGGAGGCTTGAGCGGAGCGGGGGGAGATTTTGTTCAACATGACGAGTCGGGGTTTGTTGTTCTCGTTCAATGACTGTCTAGGTTATGTCTATGTTCAAAAGTTTTGTCAAAGTTTTGTTTAATATCGCTCAAACGCGCAATTTTCAGCGGCTAAAAGGTATTTTCGCGAAAAATTCCTCCCCTTTACTTTATCGGACCCAAGTGCTACCCGATTGGTTGTCCAAAGTTTGTCTAAGTAAAAACCCTCTATGTCGGAAGCGTTGCACACCATCAAAGCCGTGGCCCAACAGACCGGCTTGAACGCCCACGTCATACGGATCTGGGAAAAACGTTACGGCGCGGTGACACCAAACCGGACCGATTCCAACCGAAGGCTTTACAGCTCGGGCGAAGTGGAGCGGCTCAAGCTCCTCCGCCGGGCCACCCAAGCGGGACACGGCATCTCAAACATTGCCCGGCTCTCCACCGAAACCCTGCGCGAACTGGTCGCGGCCGAACCCCTGTTGTCGCCTTCGGCGGTGGCCGCTCCGGCTGCGGGGCCAGGCCATGAAGCCGCAGCGGCCCGTTTCCGTCCGGAGTGTCTGGCCGCGATCGCCCGGATGGACCAGACGGAGCTGGAGGGGCAATTCACGGAGGCGCTGATCGCCCTGGGGCACCAGGCGCTGCTGACCCACCTGATCGCGCCGTTGACCGTGGAGGTGGGCGAACGCTGGCGCTCGGGCGATCTCACCGTGGCGCACGAACATTTCGCGAGCGACGCGATCCGCACCTTCCTGTGGAACGCTTCCCGGCCCTTCGCCCCGTCGGAGACCGCTCCCGGGTTGATCGTCGCCACGCCGGCCGGGCAATTGCACGAGTTGGGCGCGGTGCTGGTGGCGGCCGCAGCGCGGAACCAGGGCTGGCGGGTCACGTATCTCGGCACCTCGCTCCCGGCGTCGGAGATCGCAGGCGCGGTCCGGCTGAACCGCTCGCGCGCGGTGCTCCTGAGCATCGTGTATCCGGACGACGATCCGTTCCTCGCCGCGGAACTGGTAAGCCTGCGCAAGTTCCTGCCCGCCGATGTCGCGATCCTGGTCGGCGGACGCGCCGTGCCCGGCTACCTCGACGCGATCCGGGAGATCGGCGCGCATTGCGTGGGTTCCCTGGACGCGCTGTATCCCGCGTTGGAGCAGCTGCGCGGAAAACCTCCGGCCAAAACCGCCTGATCCCGTGACCGTCCACCGCTTCGAGATGGAGCAATGGCTGCCCCGGCCGCGCGCCGAGGTGTTCCCGTTCTTCGCCGACGCCGCCAATCTCCAGGCCATCACCCCGCCCTGGCTCGACTTCCGCATCCTCACGCCGGGTCCCATCGCGATGCGGCCGGGGGCGTTGATCGACTACCGGCTGAAGCTGCGCGGCTTCCCGATCCGCTGGCGCACTAAGATCACCGTCTGGGAACCGCCCTTCCGCTTCGTGGACCGCCAGCTCAAGGGGCCGTATCGGCAATGGGTCCACGAGCATTCCTTCGAGGAAAAGGACGGCGGCACCCTCTGCCGCGACCGCGTGGACTACGCCGTGCCCGGAGGCGCGCTCGTCAACCGCATCTTCGTGCAGCGCGACGTGGAGACGATCTTCGCCTACCGGCGGGGGCAGCTGGAGCGCCTGTTCCCTCCCGCGAATCCGGCCTGAACCCCGCAGGCGGCCCGCGTTCGCGACACCTGGCCCGGCCGGAATCCGCGCGGATATATTCTGGCCCATCCCGGATCGGGCAGGCACAACTTCGTCCCGTAGTTCTTCGGCTGGGGCACCGGACCGGGTCGGTCCTGAGGAGTGTCAGTCGTCCATGACAGCACCATGCGAAAAAGAGCCATGAATCCGTTTCGCTCCCTGGCCCGCTCGGCCTCCTCCGTTGCCTCGCGATCACCACGATGCTTCTCCTCGCCGGAGGGTCCCGCGCGGCCGAAAGCGAAGGGGTCTGGGACGAGCGTTTCGGGGCTCCGGGCGTCACGCCCAAGGCGCTCGCGGCGATGGGCAACCTGCTCTATGCGGGCGGCACCTTCGCCCGGGCGGGCGGCAGCAACGCCACGCGGGTGGCGCGGTGGGACGGCGCCTCTTGGTCCCGGTTGGGCAGCGGCTTGGCCAACACCGTGTCGGCCGTGGCCGCGACGGAGACGGCGGTCCATGTGGGCGGCACCTTCCTGACGACCGGCGGCAAGCCCTCGCCCTACTTCGGCATCTGGCATCCGGCGATGTCCGTTCCGGTCGTGGGCATCTCCCGCTTGGTGGACGGCAATCTGGTCCTCGCATGGAGCAGCGAACCGGACCGCACCTATCGGCTGCGGGTCTCGTCCGATCTGGCGGAGCCGTTCGTGCCGGTGGGGGAAGCGATCCCGTCGGCCGGGAACACGACGGCGATCACGAACACGCCTGCGGGCCCGCTCCGTTTCTACCGCGTCAAACGGCTGGGTCCGTGATGCCGCCGATCAAAACGGCTTGGCCAACACCAGCCACACCACGACGGCCAGCAGCAGCATCGGCCAGCGGCCGTGCCAGCGGAGCAGCCTTTCCGTCGGCGGCGGATCGCCGCGCTCCGCCCGCTTGATCCAGCGACCGCTCGCCATGAAGTGCGCCAGCAGCGCCGCCACCACTGCGAGCTTGGCGTGCAGCCAGCCCCCGCCGATGCCCACCTTGAGCCACAGCACCAGCCCGCACAGGACGGCCCACCCGAAGAGATGGTGCCCGATCCGATAGGCACGGCGGCCCAGGACCAGAAAACGCGCGCGCGTGGCCGCGTCCGCTTCCGCAGCGGCGATGGCCTGGAGCAAGGGCGGCAGGACAAGGACGGTCGCCATCCACCCCACCACGCACCACAGGTGGAGGATCTTGGTCCAGAGATAGAGGTTCATCGCGCCGGGCCCATCCCAGCCCAAGAACAGAGAGGCCGACAAGCCTCCGGGCACTGGAACCGCGTCCCATCCAAATCCCGTCGCCGAAGAAGATCTGTAGATCAGTTGAAGTCTTCACCCGGCCTTCGCTCCCTCGAAAGATCTATTCCCGCAATCGGCCTGAAGCATTCCCTGCATCGTGATCGGCGGCATTTTTTGAGGAACACAAAGGAGCCCGGAAAAGCGTTCCGGAGAAGACGGCTTCCCGCCGATTCCTCCGTTCCATTGACCCGGGTCAATGTTGGGGAGCGCTGCTTGGCCGATGCTTTCAATGAAGATGAGCGATTGCCTTCTCCTGAACCGGAACGCGGCTGCGCCGAAAACCAC
>CBFGQE010000079.1:0-10012 GCA_965650815.1 uncultured bacterium | reverse complement strand
CTATGACGCCAAGGGCCGAGTGGTCTTCAGCCAGCAGCGCCATGTGCCTCTGGGCGATCCCACCTCGAACAACCACACGACCACGAACCTAGGCACTTGGACCCGCTACGACGCGGCCGGGCGGGCCACCAATGTGGCCCAGGTCGCCGGGCTTTCGATCCTCTTCACCAACGTGTCCGGCGTTTGCTCCAGCACCTGGACCGTGACTGGCGGCCTGAGCGTCATTTCCTCGTCCACTACGATGTATGACGGAGCCGGACGGGTGGCCGAGACCATCGACGCCCGAGGCACCCGCACGGGTTATGCTTACGATGCGGCAGGCCGTCGTGTGGCGGTGACCAACGGGGTCAGCACCGCGCTCCAGACCGTCACGGGCTACGGCTACGACGAGAACGGCAACCAGACCTTCGTGACCAATGCCCTCGGCCACGTCACCGAGTATCGATACGATCTCCAAAACCGCCAGGAGTTGGCTATCTGGCCCGCCATAGACGGCGTCCGGAACGCGCGACGCACCATCTACGATCTATTGGGACGCAGAGCACAGGAAATGGCGGAGGACGGGGTGATCACCGCCTTCGGCTACGATCTGCTCGGACGCCTGACCTCCGTGACGAACGACTTCACGGGCAGCAACCAAGTGGTCACCGCCTACGGCTATGACGAACTGGGCAACCAGACCTCGCAGACCGATGCCAACAGCCACACCACCACCTACGGCTACGACAAGCTGGGGCGTCGCATTTGGCGCACGCTCCAGGACGGCACCACCCGTGAACTATCCCTCTACGATCCCGCCGGACAGTTGCTCCGCCATACCAACTTCAACGGCGTCATCATCACCAACCTGTATGATCTCGGCGGCCGGCTGACTGGACGCTGGGCCGCCGGCACCCAGGTCGAATCCTACCTCTACGACAGTGCCGGCCGACGCACCAACCGCGTGGACGAGAGCGGCACCTGGAAATGGTTCTACGACACCAACGGCCGCCTGCGGACCAACAGCGGTCCGGTCGGCACCATTGCCTACCGCTACGACCAATCCGGGACCCTCACCAACATCCAGTCCACCAACACGGTCATCGGCTACGGCTACGACGCCCTCGGTCGTTTGACCAACGTCACCGGCACGCTCTCCGCCGCCTACGCCTATGACGGCGTGGGCAGCCTCGCGCGAGTGGCCTACGGTGGCACCATCGCGACGAATCTGTATCAATACGACGCGCGGCAACAGTTGACCAACGTCGTCTGGAAGAAGGGCAGTGATGGCACCCACCTGAGGCAATACAGTTATGGCGTGAATCGAGCGGGACTGCGCACCAGCCTGTTGGAGACGCCCACCGTCAGCAACGTCCGCACCCAGGCCTTCCACTACGACAACCTCCGTCGCCTGACCCAACAGGTGTCGGTTACCGATACCAACGCGGCCCCGCCGCCCAACATCTTCTCCTCGGCGGAATATGGCTACGACGCTGTGGGGAACCGGTTGGCCGGGTTGGCCCGGACCAACGACGCCTCGGGGGACGTCATGTCCTATCTCGACCAGACCTACGCCCACGACGCGGAGTCCGGCAGCTTCAGCTACACGGCGCGCGACCTGTTGACCAATTACAGCGACAATCTGGTCGGGACCGTCAACCTGCTCTACGACAAGGCCGGCAACACGCGCACCAACGGGACCGACGTGTTCCAATACGACTGGGCCGACCGGCTGACCAACGCGGTCATTGGCACCAAGACCATCCGCCTCCGCTACAACGCCGATGGGCAGCGCGTCAGCAAGGTCGTGGTGGTCGGCGGCGTGGGCACCACCAACCTGTATCTGGTCGACGACCGGAACCTCACCGGCTACGCCCAGGTCCTGGAGGAAAAGAGCGTCACCACCGGCAACCTGACCAATTGGGTCGTCTCCTACTCCCACGGCCTCGACTCCATTGGCCAGAAACGCGGGGCCAACACCCACTACCACCTGTTCGACGGCCACGGTTCGGTGCGCGCCCTGATCACGGCCAGCGGCACCCTGAGCGACACCTACGACTACGACGCCTGGGGCGT
This sequence comes from uncultured bacterium, assembly GCA_965650815.1. Lineage (GTDB taxonomy): Bacteria > Verrucomicrobiota > Verrucomicrobiia > Limisphaerales > CANJSG01 > CANJSG01. The sequence goes on along the minus strand of CBFGQE010000079.1, from coordinate 7,957 downwards.
GCAGATCGCCAGCACCGGCTCGACGATCAACCCCTACCGCTACACCGGCGAGGAATGGGACGCCGACCTGCGGATGATCTACCTCCGCGCCCGCTACTACCTTCCCCAGATCGGACGGTTCCTCACCCAGGACACCTACGAGGGCAACCCCTCCGACCCGGCGTCACTCCACAAATACCTCTATGCACATGCCGATCCGATCAACAACTGGGACCCGAGCGGGAACAAAGCTGCATTTAACCGAGCAGATTCCGCCGCTATTGGCAGAGAGGTTCATAAGAGGCTCGGACAAGACTTCGTGTCCAAGACTCCGCCTGGGCAACTTCGTGTGACGGCCGAATCTGTATTCACAGTTCTTGGTCTTCCAAACCCTCCAAGCGGCGGGAAAATCAACGGCATCAAAAGACTATTTCCAGACCTGATCGATGTGACCCACAAGGAGATCTATGAAATTAAGCCGATCAGTGTTTCAGGAACAGCCGCTGGAGCGGTCCAGCTTGGAACGTATGTTCTCGCTTTGAATCAGCTCGATCCCACCGGCGGTTGGGGCGTGGCGATTGGCCCCACACACTACAATTCGGCTCAGGTGTTTATGACCGCAAAACCCTTTGCGGCGGTTGTCGTATTCCCACCTGTTTTCGGCATGATTTTCTATGAGGCAACAACGCCTACTCAATTTGTCGCCAAGCGGGCGGCAAACGTGGCCGCTGCTAACAATGCGCGCCTTCAACAGCATATGGGGATCGCCACGATCTTGAGTTCAATGGGGGGAATGTAGGCGCTACAGGCGAGATGAAGCGAATATGACCTTGGAAGAGGCAAAACGAGAATTCGAGATTCGAGTTTATCATTGGTGGGTCTCCGAATTTGAGAGGGAGATCGGAGATTCGTTTCCGAAACTCCGCCTCTTCAAATCCGGCTACGGATGGCAGCTGTATAGCTTCATGCGAAAACTGGAACCACGCGATCAACTGATCCTGGCGCATGCAAGGTGCAAGAGCGGTTCAACCTACTTGGAAGCTTCTGGTGAAAAGATGACCGAGCGAGAGACAGAATTGCTGAATCTCTTTGAGCAGTTTGTGCGGGAGCCGGCGTGGATGGAGACCGAGATCCGGTTGAGGAAAGAAGCTGGAGAAAAGATTAAGCTGATCTCCAAAGCCAAACTGCGTAAGGCAGTAGTCGCCAAGTTTGTGGAAGCATTCGGGATGCAGTGCTTTGACATGAAGCTGGGTGCGGAATGGGACCCGCTGTTTCAGATGAAGATCTGTGGCTGGATCGTTTCAACCCAACTGACCTTTGGACGCAGTCAAGCAGTGCTCACCTATTGGCATAAAATTGTGAGCGAAACTAGGATCTCACATCCTCAGAACCCCCAACTCACAGGCCCGGCAATGACGTTGTCTCCCGGCATCGCGTGGCTAGTGAACCGCTGGGATGACATTTTGGAGGAGGATGTCGATTCGACGTGCAATGTCCTCGTCCGACATGCTGATAGCTTCTTAAGTGTCGCTCCACGACTGCTGGCAGGCATTGAGTTCGACAAGGTTAAGTAAATTTGACGGAACCTTCCCTTGTCTTCCGGTCGTTCTTGAGGAAAGCCGCCTATTGGTCGGCTTAGGAGAGGAGGTTTGAGTTGTTACTATCTTAGACAAGGAAGGAGCGGCGGGCTGCCTGCGGCAGCCGCGCCGCGCCCTTCTTTGGTCCGTAAAGCGTTGAGCGCCAGTGAACGGAGGCCGTTTCCGGGTTCCCAGGCGGGGAGTTGGCCCCGGAAGGGAGATGGCGAGCAGGCCACGCCGTGGCCGGAACCGCCGTCGCCCTCAAGGTATTGCTCGCTGCGCTGCGCTCCACCTTGACCGCGCCGTCGGTTCGGCCGGGGAGCTTGTAGGTTCGGCTTCGCGCGAACCATGCCTGGAAGGCATCGGCTGGGAACGGGAGGCGGCGTCGGAGAGGGCACGCACTGCTCCTTGCGGGAGCAAGCGCGGTTCATCGGAGCTTCAACGGCCGGTTATCGGACCGTCATCACCGTCTCGTCACGGCTTCATCGGGCTTCATCGGGGTGTCGTCGGCCGTTCAACGGAGCGTCGTCGGCGGATGATCGGCGGTTCATCGGCACTCCGTCGGCAGATCGTCGGGATTTTGCGGGAGCCTCGGTAGTTACTGGCATGAGCAACCATGCTTTTGACCAGCGGGACGAACAGGACCGGAACTTCAAGCGGGCGTCGCAGGCGGCGCGACGAACGCGGCTGCGGGGAGCGGAATGGAGGAATGGACACCCCACCCCGAAGCGGGGCTCGGGTTGGGATGTCGCCGGAGCGGCGGCGGCCGTCCGGCGGCGGAGCCGCTGAACTGTCCGGGAAGATGCCGGGCAAAAGCCGGTGAATGGCCGACCGAATGCCGGACGGCGGTTCAGGAATCGCCGTTGGCGTGCTGGCGGACGAAAGGTTCGAGGATGTCGAGGATCTTGTCCTGCTGGCGGCGTGGGAGCTTGGCGGCGGACTCGAAGACCTGCTGGAGCCGTCCCTTGGGGGCGGGTCTGGCGGGTTTGGGCGGGGTGACGCCCAGAAGGGTGTCTGCGGAAACGCCGAGCGCCGCCGCGAGGGTCGGGAGGATCTCGCCGCGAGGGGGCTTCTCCGAGCGTTCCCAGAAGGCGATGTTGGACTGCGGGACGCCGAGCTTGTCGGCGAGCTGGGTCTGGGTGAGGCCGGCGGCTTCGCGGAGCGAGGCGAGGTGCCTGCCGTAGGCCGGGCGTTCACGTTGCGCGGGTCTTCCCATGACGCTGGAGAATACCCCTGTGGCTGGTAATCCGGCTTGCATGATAACAGCATACTGCTAATAAGCGGGCATGCCGACAACCGCAAAACCGGGCTTGACGCCTTCCGGCCCGAAGAAAGGACCCGATGCCGCGACTTTCTGACGAGGAAATCGGGCGGGTGAAGGGGGCGGTGGACCTCGTGGCGCTGGTGCGGAGCCGGGGGTTGGAGCTGAAGAGGCACGGGAGCAAGGACTGGATCGGACGGTGCCCGTTCCACGCGGACCAGGAGACGCCGAACTTCATCGTCTCGCCGGACAAGGGACTGTTCCACTGCATGGGGTGCGGGAAGGCGGGCAACGCGATCCAGTTCGTGCAGTTCCACGACGGCGTGTCCTTCCGCCACGCCTTCGAACTCCTGGCGGAGGGCCACCGGGAGCAAGGCCCGGCGGCCTTCATGGTGGCACCCCGCGAGGGGCCGGTGAAGGAGAGCACGGTGCCGAAGCTGCCGAGTCCGCTGGAGCCGTCGGCGGACGACGTGGAGCTGATGGAACAGGCGCTGGCCTACTACCGGGAGCGGCTGCAACAGACGCCGGCGGCGCTGGAGTATCTGGAACGGCGGGGACTGGCGGCGGCCGTCGAAGCGTTCGGGCTGGGGTTCGCCGACCGGACGCTGGGCCTGCGGTTGCCGCAGAAGAACCGGCAGGACGGCGAGGCGTTGCGGGCGCGGTTGCAGGGGATCGGGCTGATCCGGGCCAGCGGGCACGAGCACTTCAACGGCTGCATGGTGTTCCCGATCAGAAACGATAAGGGACAGGTCACGGAGATTTACGGGCGGAAGATCAACGACAACCTGCGGCCGGGCACGGCCTACCATCTCTACTTGCCGGGGCCGCATGTCGGCATCTTCAACCGGGAATGCCTGTCGTCGCCGGAGATCATCCTGTGCGAGGCCGTCATCGATGCGCTGACGTTTTGGGTGAACGGCTTCCAGAACGTGACGTGCATCTACGGCACGGAAGGTTTTACCGAGGAGTTGCTGGAGGCGTTCCGGCAGCACAGGACACGGCGGGTCTATCTGGCCTACGACCGGGACGAGGCCGGGGATCGGGCGGCGTTGCGGGACGCGGAGCGGCTGCAACGGTTCGGCATCGAATGCTTCCGGGTGAAGTTCCCGCACGGCCTCGATGCGAACGAGTATGCGCGGAAGGTGACGCCGCCCGAGAAATCGCTGGCCCTGCTGGTGAACTCCGCCGACTGGCTCGGTGCTGGCGCACGGCCACAGGGAGACACGGCGGCCGGGGCGGATGCCGGACAAGGTGGCCGTCCGCAAGGACCGCCCAAGCACGTTGCGATGGTGGTTGATGAACTGACCGGGGAACCGTTGCCCATCGTGGACCACGAATCGTTGACGAGCGGCGTTGGTTGGGCGCCGGCGGGGTTCGTTCCGGCACCGTATGAGGAAGTGCAGGAGCAAGGAGGCCGTGCTCCCGCACCTTCTTCTTTAGCTGCTGCTGCTGTTAGCAGCCAAAAGCCGACGGCTAAGGAAGGTGCTGGCGCACGGCCACCGGATGTTCCGGGCGTGGTCGTGAACGAGGGAGCGGACGGGGTGACGCTGCGGATCGGCGACCGCGAATGGAGAGCGCGGGGCGTGGAGAACAACACCAGCTTCGACCTGCTCAAGGTCAACCTGCGGCTGCTCCACAACGAACGAATGCACCTGGACACGCTCGACCTCTACCAAGCGCGGCAGCGCCAGGCGTTCGTCCGGCAGGCGGCCGAGGAGACAAACTTGGAGCCCGAGCTGGTGCAGCGCGACCTTGGCCGGGTGCTGCTGGAGCTGGAGGGCGTGCGCGACCGGCGGTTGCTCGGCGTGATGCAGCCGACGGAGCCGGTCCCCTCGATGACGGACGGGGAACGGGCCGAGGCGCTGGCCCTGCTCAAAGACCCGAGGTTGTTGGATCGGATTTTGGCCGACTTCGACGCGTGCGGCGTGGTCGGTGAATCCACCAACAAGCTGACCGGGTATCTGGCGGCGGTGTCGCGCCTGCTGGACCGGCCTTTGGGCGTGATCGTGCAGAGCACGAGCGCGGCCGGAAAATCCACGCTGATGGAGGCCATCCTCGCCTTCGTGCCCGGGGAACACCGCGTCAAATACTCGGCCATGACCGGGCAGAGCCTCTACTATCTCGGCGACGCGGACCTGCGGCACAAGGTGCTGGCCATCGTCGAGGAGGAAGGCGCGGAGAAGGCCAGCTACGCGTTGAAGCTGTTGCAGAGCGAGGGCGAGCTGACCATCGCCAGCACGGGCAAGGACCCGCAGACGGGCAAGATGGTGACGCAGGAATACCACGTGGAAGGGCCGGTGATGATCTTCCTGACGACCACGGCGGTGGACGTGGACGAGGAGCTGCTCAACCGCTGCCTCGTGCTGACGGTGGACGAGGGCCGCGAACAGACCGAGGCCATCCACCGGCTGCAGCGCGAGCAGGAGACCTTCGACGGCCTGCGCCGGAAACTGGAGCGCGAGCGCGTGCTGGCCGTCCACCGCAACGCCCAACGGCTCCTCCAGCCGCTCCACGTCGTCAACGCCTACGCGCCGCAACTGACCTTCCTGTCGGACCGCACCCGCACCCGGCGCGACCACATGAAATACCTCACGCTCATCCGCACCATCGCCCTGCTGCACCAGCACAAGCGGGAGGCGAAGCCTCTACCCAATGCTCCTGACGGCGCGGGGCGATATATCGAGGTCACCTTCGACGACATCGAGGCCGCGAACCGGCTTGCCCATGAAGTGCTGGGGCGTTCGCTCGACGAACTGCCGCCGCAGACGCGCCGCCTCCTCGGACTGCTCGACCAGATGGCCCGCCGCCAGTGCGAGGAGCGCAAGCTGGACCGGACCCGTTGGCGGTTCACCCGGCGCGAAGTGCGCGAGGCCACCGGCTGGGGCAACACGCAGTTGAAGGTCCATCTGGCCCGGCTCGAAGACCTCGAATACCTCGCCGCCCACCGGCACCCGCGCCACGCGCAGGGCCACCTTTATGAACTGCTCTACGACGGACAGGGGCAGGACGGCGGACGGTTCCTCCCGCGCCTGCTCGATGTCGGCCAGCTCCGCCACGGGTATGACGCCAACCGGTCGGGGCCGAACGTGGACCGGCCGGGGGCCGGTCGGCCCTTGGTCGGCGGGGTGCCGGGAGCTGGCCGGGCCGGGGGAAGCGCGGCTTCACCCAATGGCCACGGGGCTTTGCTCGCAGGCGACTCGTTTACGACCTCAACCGCACGCCCGGCGGACATCGCCGCCTGCGTCGCATCGTAGCCATGCGCGATCTCCTCGAGGAACACTGCCGCTGGCTGGAGACGCGCAACTACGCGCCCGGCACCATCCACAACAACCGCCTCTATGTCGGCCGCTGCCTCGAATGGCTGGCCGAACGCGGCGTGGTCCGTGCCCAGGACGTGACCCGTCCCATGCTCGAACGCTACCAGCGCGCCCTGTTCCACCACCGCAAACAGGACGGGATGCCTCTGAGCTTCGCCGGGCAGCACGTCCGGCTCACCACCATCCAGGGGTTCTTCAAGTGGCTCTGCCGCCACTACCACATCACCGCCAACCCCGCCGCCGACCTGGAGCTGCCCAAGGTCGAGAAGCGCCTGCCCCGGCAGGTCCTCACCGCCCGCGAAGCCGAGTCGATCCTGTCGCAGCCCGATCTCGGCACCCCGCAAGGAGTCCGGGACCGCGCTGTCCTCGAAATCCTCTACTCGACCGGGATGCGCCGGAAGGAACTCACCGGCCTGCGCCTCTACGACCTCGATCTCGAACGCGGCACCGTCATGATCCGCGAGGGCAAGGGAAAGAAGGACCGTCTGCTGCCCCTCGGAGCCCGCGCCGCCGCGTGGCTCGACAAATACCTCGCCGAAGCCCGGCCCAAGCTCGTGGTCGAACCCGACGAACGGGAGGTGTTCCTCTGCGTCTCCGGCAAGGGCCTGACGCCCGGCGTCCTCGGCAACCTCGTCCACGCCCACGTGAAGGCGTCCGGCGTGGCCAAGACCGGGAGCTGTCATCTGTTCCGCCACGCGATGGCGACCCTGATGCTGGAGAACGGGGCCGACCTCCGGTTCGTCCAGCAGATGCTCGGGCACGCCCGGCTCAACACCACGGAGATCTACACCCACGTCAACATCCGCAACCTCATCGAGGTTCACCGCCGGACCCATCCCGCCAAGCTTCCACAGACCGAACCAGTGCCCTCTTCTCTTTAGCCGCTTTCCTCTTCGGCCGGCCGCCGCGTAGGTTCGCCGCCAACCGATGGCCTTTCGCCTCCTCCAACTGCTGCTCTGCCTGCTTTTGGCCGCCCCGGCGCACCTCGCCGCACGGCCGGAAAACCGCGTCGGGGGTTCCCCGAGTTTTGGCTCCGTTTTCGTCCCCACTCCGTCGCTGCAACCCGCTCAACCGCAATTGGAAAACCCGTCTTTCGGTCACGGCTCAGCATCGGGGGTGTGCAAATACCTCTATTGCCACGCAAACCCGGTCAACGGGACCGATCCGAGTGGGCAAATGCTCGTCAATGAAACTTTGGCTAGCATGACAATGCGGGTTCAGAAGTTTGAGCAAAGATACAAAAAGACATCGCGTTACACATCGAAGGCGTTCAAAGGCATTGTCGAGGTCTATGTCAGTCTCAACCTAGTCCAAGCGTTTATGGACCCTGCTCTTGTGCCTTTCGCTGCTATGGCGTCTCCTTACAATGCGAAGATGCTCAAGGAGTTTGACGCGAGAAAGCCAGAATCGTTGGTTACTGTTGTCACAAGAAAGATCCCCAAGTTGGCGAGTTTCGTGAGCCAAGCGGCGGTGAAGGCGAAATTGGCAGAAGGTTCAGGTCTCCATATTCCGATTAAACCAACTGGATTTCCGGATTTCGGTGACTACGTGCATCCAGTATCGGGGACTGTTTTCATTCCTCTTACCGGAGACAGAAAACAGGACGAGATTGCTGCGGATGCAGTTCGTCTTTTCCCAAGACCTCCGGGTTACACTTGGCACCATCACGAAGTTCCTGGAATCATGCAGCTTGTTAACAGAAAGGCACATAAGTTTGGCCATTGTGGAGGGGTGTTCTTCTGGGAGATTTTGAACAATCAAGAATACAAATGGGGGCAATCTCAATAGGTCGAAAATTAGGATCTTATGATTCGAGATTCGTT
>CBFGQE010000078.1:0-10050 GCA_965650815.1 uncultured bacterium | reverse complement strand
TCGTTTCGTGATCCGCGTGAAGCGGACAACGCTTCCTCAAGAACAACCATGCAAGAATCCTTCAGCGTATTGGGCCCCTTGATCGTCGTGCAGTTGCTGGCGCTCGCCGTCGGCGCCGTCGCCTTCGTCTTCTGGCTCTGGATGCTCATCGAGTGTCTCCGGCGCAAGGATCTCTCGGACGGCGAGAAGATCGCCTGGACCGTCGTGATCGTCCTCGTCAGCTGCCTCGGTTCGATCATCTACTTCTTCGCCAGCCGGCGGAGCCAACGCCGCTTCACATGAACTCCCCGCTCATCATCGGCAGCAACGGTTTTGTCTCCCGCATCGATCCCGCGAGCGGCGAGGAACTTTGGCGCACGCCGCTGCTGCCCGGCCTGCTCAGCAAGACCGCCTACGTGGACGTGTCGGTGCTTTTGCGCGGCGACGTCGTTTTCGCCGGAGCCTGCGGCCATCTGCTTTGCCTGGCGCTCGACGACGGCCGCATCCTCTGGAAGAACGAGCTGAAGGGAATGGGCTACAACGACGTCGCCCTGGCTGCGGAAGGCGTCTCCGTGCAGTTCCTCCAGAAAGTCCAACGCAGTTCCTGATCCCGCCATGCCTCTCCACCGTTCCACCACCAACCGCTGGCTCGCCGGCGTCTGCGGCGGCCTCGCCGAATGGCTCGGCTGGTCGCCCACGCTGGTCCGCATTCTCTACGTCGTCGTCTCCGTGCTCAGCGCGGCGTTCCCCGGGATCATCGTGTATATCGTGCTGTGGATTCTGATGCCGCGACGCCAAAACTGATCCCGCCATGTTTCCCGAACACGGATTCGGCATGCCGCCGTTCTTCAAGCTCGTCTTCTTCGGCGTGTTCGCGCTGATCGTGTTCCGTGCCCTCTACGCGCTGGCCACCACGACCACGACACTCGTCCAGAACCGCGCGGCACCGCTTGAATCCTCCCAGGCCACGGTCCGGGCGAAGCGCACCGAGGTCCGGGGAAAGCACGACTCCACCCGCACGCGCTACTTCATCACCTTCGAGCAGAACGACGGTTCCCGCCGCGAATTTCCGGTCACGGGCGAACAGTTCGGCCAATGGATCGAAGGCGACACCGGAACACTCTACTCCCAGGGAACTTGGTTCCAAGGATTCGAGCGCAACCAACCAACGCCTCCAACGCCCGAGCAGCCAACGGTTCATCCACCCACCGCCTGCGTCTATTGCGCCACCCCGTTGCGCCCGGAGACGGTGGAGTGTCCGAATTGCGGTTCCAACCGTCGGAACTGACCGCGATTCATTCGCGGACCAGCACCAGCGTCTCCATCGCCCCTCCGCGCAAAGTGTTGCGCATCACGCGGGAATGCCCTCAATTCTTCCCGCACAACCTCCTCCGCATGGGCAACGTGGAATCCAGCGCCGCCAAAGCCGCCTCCCAGGGCAAGCCGTTCAGCTCCCGCTTCGCCGCCGAGCTGCTCCGCCTCCAGAAGACCGGCCTCATCCGCCGCATGCCCGCCGGGGCCACCATCTTCTCCGAGGGCGATCCCGGCGATGGCCTCTTCCTCGTCGAGCGCGGTGCCGTGGTCCTGACGACACGCGTGGAACACGGCCAGGGCCGCATCATCAACCGCGTCATGGCCGGCGACTATTTCGGCGAAATGGCCCTGTTGGACGACGAGCCCCGCTCCGCCACCGCCACCGCCGAGATCGAGAGCATCGTCTCCTTCATCCCCAAGTGCGACGTCATCGACCTGTTGCAGAACTCCCCGACCATCGTCTTCGACATGCTCCGGGAATTCAGCCAACGGATGCGCGCCACCAACCGCCAGATCCTCGACGAGGTCATGGAGTCCGAACGCGTCGGCATCCTTGGCCGCTTCAGCCAGTCCTTCGCCCACGACATGAAGAACCCGCTGGCCGGGATCGTCATGGGCGCCGAGCTTCTGGCCGAGGGCGATTTGCTGCCCGATCTGCGCAGGCAAATCTCCGTGCAGCTCGTCCGCCAGGCCCGCCGCGTCGCCATGATGACGGAGGAGATGATGGCCATCAGCCGCGGCCAGCGTCCCGTGCTGGAAATGCAGCCGGTCAACCTCGCCGACTACCTCCAGAAACGGCTCGAAGAATTCCGCGTGGACTTCAAGTCCCGCCGCCTCGTCCTGGAGTTCGAGAACCTCCCGCCCGCCGTCACCCTCCAGCTCGACGGCAACCGTTTCGAGCAGGCGCTGCTGAATCTCCTCCACAACGCCGCCGATGTCCTGCCGCTCGGCGGCCGGGTCGTCTTCCGCTTCGAGACTCTGGACCGCAGCGTGGTGATCGAGATCGAGGACAACGGCCCGGGCATTTCTCCCGAGAGGATCGAACAGATCTTCGAGCCCTTCTTCACCCACGGGAAAACCAAGGGCACCGGCCTCGGCCTTGCCATCTGCCGACGCGTCCTCGCCGCGCATGGCGGCACCATCCGCGCCATCCACCAGCCCGGTCGCGGCGCGATCTTCCGCCTCGAACTCCCTACGGAGCCCCGGCACTAACCGGAACAACCTGCGGCCACGGCCAATCGGCGGACTCTTTCCACCGCCCGATCATGTCGCCCGCACCGCCCTCGTCGGTGCCGTTCATTCCAACCGAATGGAGCAACGGCCGACCGTCCTCTCCCAACCGATAGCGGAAGGGTTCTCCGCTCAACGGGTCCACCTCCGCCCCGCTCAAGCCGACGGAAATCTCCGCGAGCGTTTCCGGAAAGCGTCCGTGTTTCAGTCGGAACCGCTCCAGCGCGATCCGGACCAAGGCCATCCGCCGCAGACACTCCAGCCGGATCATCGACTGGATCGCGTTCCCATAGCGTGGGATCGCCATCGCATACAGGCCCAGCTTGTCCTCTTGCGCCATCAGCGCGTCCATGTCCGTCACTAACCCGCGCAATCCTTCTGGCGTCCGCACTCCAGCACGCGCCACTTCGACCTGCTGGTTCACATATCGGATCGCGGCCTCGCCCTGCTTCATCCCGGCTCGATACCCTCCGCTGAGCACGCCCTGAACCTGGTCCTTCCACGTGATGTTCGATCCTTGGAGCAGCTTGATCCGTTGCCGCGTGGACATGGCCTGCAACGGTCCAGCCCAAGCAACCATGTTCGCCCGCTCCTTCGCCACGGCCTTCGGAATCTCGGCGATCCAGTCAGCGCGCGACAACGCCGTCTGTAATCGCGCCAGCTCCGTGTCGGAAAACCCCGTCGCGCCAACGCTCGAAATCACCGTCTCCAGCGCCAGCCCGGCCATGGCCGCCCGGATCATGGTCTGGACCAGCGCGCCGTCGTCGCGGAATCGCTCCGCTTCCCCCAGCATCAGCTCGATTCGCCCAATCGCTCGTGCGTTCTCCCGCCGACGCAGGTCCGATTGGGCCAAGACCGCCATCCAGCGCACTCGGTTTCGCATATGCGTAAACGAAGGAACCGCCTCGTCCCAGTTCGACAACGTGATCCACGACCGCGCCCGCTCCTGTTCCAACCGTTCGCGGATGCCTGCCACCAACTCCTCGACCAAGAGCCGCTTCCGCTCCAGTTCGTCCCAGTCATACGATCCCGTGCTCCCGAGCCGTAAGCCGGGTGACGACCAGGCAGGCTCGAAGCGATTCGTCCCCAACGGAACCAACGCCTCCATTTTGAGCAACGACTCCGGCAGCACCTCGCCGATCTTGTCTGTCAACCGATCCAGCTCCTCCTGCTCCGCCTTCGTCTCCGGCACCGGCGGACCGATGAGCTGCTCCAACTGCCCAGCCTCTGCCAGTTCCCGGACCGCCGCCCGATACCGCCGCTCGTCGGCGCGGTTCCGTAGATGCAGGCCAAGAAACACCGCCAAGACCAACCCAGCGGCGATGGCAGCAACGATGATCCGGCGGCGTTTCATGCCCGAGGTTGCGCGTTCATGGCGGCGGGAGGATGATCCCGGCACCTGCCATGTTTCCACACATCACTTCGGTCGATGCCGGTGAGTGGCGTCCGGGGCCTTATCCCGGGGTCGAGCTGCTCGAATTGCACACCAACCCCAACACCGGCGGCTCGACCGTGTTGCGGAAATTCCACGCCGGCACGACCGTCCCGGCCCATCTCCATCCCGAAACCAACGAGTCGGTCTATATCCTCTGCGGCGAATGGGAGGAGGACGACGAGGTCTATGGTCCCGGCTCGTTCTTCCATGCGCCCAAGGGCCAGCCGCACGGCCCACACTTCGCCCGCACGGAAGTCGTGAGCCTCACCATCTTCGACGGTCCGCTCACGGTGAAGCCGGTCGGCGGGCGCTGAAGGTGATCAACAACACCGGCCGGCATTGCGGGAGGAAGGTCGAACGCCGGGTTGGGGAACCCGGCCTACAAGCTGTAGGCCCGGTCCCCCGACCGGGCGCGGCCATGAGAGCAGGTGACGATGAGTCGTCCAGATAGGTTCCTGCCGATGATCGCATCGCCTTTTCTGAAACCACCGCCGCCACGGCGTGTCCTGACCAAAGAAGAAGCCCGCAACCCCGCCACTCGCCATGAAACCCCAGCCCAAGCTCCCGCGTCGTGATTTCCTCCGCCACCTGGCCGTCGGGGCCGGTGCCTTGGCCACGGCTCCCACGCTCTTCGCTGCGGACGGCACTCCGGTTTCTTCCACCGCGTTGCCCGACTACACGGGGCCCAATCTGATCGTCGTCCGATGGGGCGGTGGCGCGCGGCGGCGGGAATCCATCGAGCCCGCCACCACCTACGCACCGTTCCTCACGCACGAGCTCACGAAGCGCGGCACGCTCTACCCCAAGATGGAGATCACCCAGCTCGAAGGCCTGAACACCAGCCACGGCGAAGGCACGCTCAACATCCTCACCGGCCACTACGACAAGTATCAGGACATCGAGAACGGCTTCCTCCGCGCCCGCTTCGAGCCCAAGGTGCCGACGCTCTTCGAATACTTCCGCAAGACCTTCGCCGTGCCCGACCACCAGACGTTGATCATCAACAACGAGAACCGGCCGGACGAGGAGTTCTACAATTTCAGCAACCACATGGGCTTCGGCCTGAACGTGCGTTCCCAGACCCTGAGCCTGCACCGCTACAAGGCCTTCCTCTACGAGCGCCAGATCGCCGAGGCGACGCTGCCGGAGAAGGTGCTCCGGGAAAAAGCGAAGGAGCTGAAGAAATGGCGCGAGGGCGACAAGCGCGCGACCGGCAACGGCGAGATGCCGCCGCCGGTGGAGGAGTTCTGGACCCGTTGGCGCGCCCAGTATGGCGACACCGGATTCGTCAACGAGCGCGGCGACCGGCTCCTCACCCAGATGACCATCCGCGCCATGAAGGAGCTGCGGCCCAAGATGGTCATGCTCAACTACACGGACTGCGACTACGTCCACTGGGGCTACCTGGACCACTACACGCGCGGCATCGCCGTGATGGACGAAGGCCTGCGCCAACTCGTCACCGCCGTGGAAGCCGACGAAGCCTATCGCGGCAACACGATTTTCGCCGTGATTCCCGACTGCGGCCGCGACAACAACCCCTACGCCGACGTGCCCTGCCAGCACCATTTCAACTCCCGTTCATCCCACGAGATCTTCGCCCTGCTCTTCGGCCCCGGCATCGCCGCCGGCCAGGTGATCGACAAGCCCGCCGACCAGAGCCAGCTCGTCAGCACGCTGGGCAAGCTGATGAAGTTCGAGACCACCCAGGCCGAAAGCCGCGTGCTGGAGGAGGCCATCGCGTGAAGCGGGAAACGGAGCACGGAGCATCGCTCCGCCGCACGCCGGACGGATCGACTTACATCCTTCAAGCCTTCCGAGCGCGGGCTTCGCTTTCCCATGACGGATCATGCGCCAGCGGAGCGATGCTCCGCGCTCCGGTCCTGGATACGACCCATCGTGCAGCCTGATACCCTCCATGGAAACGCCCCCGCTCCCGCCTCCCCTGCCCCCCGGCTCGGCGCTCCAATCCGGCCCGCCATCGGCAGCCGCCATCCCTCGCTGGAAGCGCCTCGTCTTCGCGCCGATCAAGTTCCTCCTTGGCATGGTTTTCATGCAGAGCCCGCTCGGCGCGGTCATTCTCACCGGATGGACCGGCCGTCTGATGCAGCGGGTGATGCTGCGTAGCTGGTGGAAGGCGGCTCGCCGTCGCGGCTACGCGAAGCCCTTCATCCAGTTCGTCGCCGAAGACGCCGCCACCGCCGGCCACGAACACTGGCCCAACGCTTTCGCCCGTCAGAATTTCTCCCGAACGATCCGCGAACACCCCTTGGCCTCGGGCCGGATGAAGACCGTGTTCTCGGGTCTCCTGCGTTCGCTCTGGGACAACGGCCGGATCGGCGTGCAGATGGCGCTGAACACCTCGCTCGTGCTCCTGCCCAGCCTGCTGCTGATGTGGAGCGGTTGGTTCACCGGCTGGCAGATCTCCTTCAACAAGGCCTACGAACACTTCGCCGTCGGCGCGTCCGTGAGCTGGCTCGGCATCCTGCTTTTCATCGCCGGGATGTTCTACGCGCCGATGGCCCTGGCCCGGCAGGCGTCCACCGGCGATTGGCGGAGGTTCTACGACTTCCGCCTCGTGCGCACGCTGGTGAAGCGCGCCTGGCTCGGCCACGCCCTCTTGGCCGCCGGTTATTTCGTCGCGTCGGTGCCGGTCATGGTCTTCATCGTGGGACCGTCGTTTTTCGGGCAGCAACTGTCCGGCGACGCCGTGGTCACGCCGGAGCAGGTCCGCGAAGAGCTGATGGGCTACTACTTTCTCTGTGCGCTGTGGGTGATGCCCGCTTTTGTCGGGCTGCGGATATTCACCGCCGCGCTCTACGCCCGCACGCTGCTGAAGGCCGTGCAGAGCGGCGCGCTGCCGCACGACAGCCTGACCGAAACCGAATGGCGCGCGCTCCATCGACTCGACCTGCTGGCGGAAGCGCAGCCCCCCCGGCGTTCAGTTTGGGCGCGGATCGCGCTGTGGTTCGGCACGCGGGCGGGACGTTTGACCGGAGGTTTCTTGACCGCGCTGCTGTGGTTCCTCGTGCTGGCGTTGCCCACCTACATCGGCACGTTCTTCAACTACCGCTTTGCCTTCTCCTGGTTGAACCAGCCGCTGGTGCTGCTCCCGTGGTTCCACCACCTGCCCGCGCACATCGAGAGCCAATGGCATCCCCTCGGCGTGGCGGCGCTGGTCCTCTTCGGCGCGTGGCGCCTTGCCCGACTCGCACGCTGGCTGCAGCTACGCACCCGGGAAGATCGCCCGGCCACCCGCGCCTCCTCGTAGGAACCGCCCGCATCGTCCGGCTCGATTCGCCGGGGCGAACGGGAATTCACCGACGAGCCATTTCCTGGACGCCGGCTGGGTTGCGGGCCACGAAGCTACGAAATAGGCAGACTCCAAATCGAAGAACCTCCGGACAAAGGAACTTTGTCGATCAACAGATGATCGGTGTGGACTGACATTGCGTCGACGACCCGTCCCACGACCCGATCAAACAGAGGCCCACCCCCAGACGAGGCGACGAAAACATGCGCTTGTTCCCCATGTTCGACATATCGGACGCACACAAGCTCGCCAGTAGCCGTGTCCCTCAAATCGACGTTGTAGCCGGAGCCTTTCAGGAACTCCGGCCAATCGCGCATTTCAGCCGCGAGATCGGTCGGCTCTGAGAAATACGAAAATACTCGGAGCAGCTTTCCCACGGAATCGATCTTCTTTGCCTGAGGAACTCGCTCACGCCGGAAGCATCTCCCCCACCAGCGTGCTGACCGTCTTGCCGTCGGCGCGGCCGGCAGCCTTGGCTTGGACGGCCTTCACCACGAGTCCCATCTGCTTCTTGCTGGTCGCGCCGGTCTCGGCGATGGCGGCCTGGATGAGCGCCTTGATCTCCTCCACGCTGAGCTGCTTGGGCAGGAACTCTTCGATCACCACCAATTCCTGTTGCTCCTTCGCGGCGAGTTCCGGGCGTCCGCCCTGCTCGAACTGGGTGATGGAGTCTTTGCGCTTCTTCACTTCCTTCTGGGCGACGGCGATGAAGTCGGCGTCCGCCAGCACATCCATCTTTTTCTCCATCGCCACATAGCCGAGCGCGGACTTGAGCAGGCGCAGGGTGTTCAGGCGGTCGGCGTTCTTGGCGATCATGGCCGCCTTGATCTCGGCGGAGAGTTTTTCGTTGAGCGTCATGGTGCCTCACGCTGTCGGGAAGACGCCCAGCGTGTCGAGCACCGCCTTGACCCGCGGCACTTCGTGGGTGCGGAAGAGGTCGGTCTTGCCCAGCGCCGCGAGCACGGCGAAGTAGGGTTCGGCGCAGCGCACTTCCTCGCCGAAGTAGTCAAAGGCGTGGGGCAAGGCGTGGCAGGTGGGGAACCCGAGCCGACGCAGGCGAAAGGTGTTCAGGAAGACCCGCATCTGGTGCGCCACGCGGACGGCGCTGTCCTGGAGGTTCCGGTAGTAGAAGCCCAGGCCGGGATCGATGAAGACCTTGGTCACGCCGTTGCGGGTGGCGAGGTCGATCTGCTTGGCGAAGTAATCGAGCATCATCGCGGTGGGATCGGCCCCGAAATCGAAGTCGCCGACGGCCCGCACGTGGTCGCCCTGCACGTAGCAGATGATGACCGCACCGTCGTGGTCGGCCACCATGCGGAACATCTCGTCGGTGCGGACGCTGCCGGTGAGGTTGAGCACCTTGGCGCCCGCTTCGAAACAGGCTCGGGTCACGGCCGGTTGATAGGTCTCCACCGAGACGACGAGGCCGGCGGCGGCGAGTTCCTTCACCACGGGGAGGAGCTTCGAGTTCTGCCCCGCTTCATCCACGCGCGCGGCGTGGGCCAGGGAGGATTCGGCTCCGAGATCGATGATCTGCGCGCCCTGGGCGGCCAACACGTGGCCTTTGCGGATGGCGGATTCGGCCGTCAGGCAGACGCTCTCGCGATACCAGGAGTCGGCCGAGAGATTGACCACGCCCATCAGCGCGGGACGCGAGTTCGTGGCGAAGCGGACGGGACCGACGGAGAATTCCGCGACGCGGCGCTTCAGGTCGTCGCGATGCGCGGTGGCCAGTTCGGCCAGGGCTTCCAGAGTCAACATGCCGGCGAAACTGCCAGCCGAAGGACGCGATGCAAGCGGGGCGAGCGAAGGTTCTGGGCGGCGCTCCCGCCGCCCCTTCTCAGGCCTTCAACGGAGTCTCGCCCTTGAGGATGTTGAGGAACTGCTTCATCGCGGGGCTGAGGACCTTGTTCTTTTTGTGGATCGCGCCGAGGGGACGATAGAGTTCGGGGCCCTCGATGTTCACCTGGCAGAGGGTCTTGCCGGCGACTTCCTGGCTGACGGTGCCCTGGGGGACGATGGAGATGCCGGCGTCGATCTCCACGGCACGCTTCACGGTCTCGACGTTGTCGAACTCCATGACGTGCTGGATCTCGACGTCGCCGTCCTTCAGCAGCTTGTCGATGGCCTTCCGCGTGGGGATGTCGGGCTCGAAGCTGATGAACTTGGCCTTGTTCAGTTCCGAGAGCTTGACCGAGGCGAGACCCGCGAAGGGATGGCTCGGGTGGCAGATGAGGACGAGGCGGTCTTTGCGGAGCGGGATGATCTCCAGCTTGGGGTCTTTCACCGGATACGCCACCAGGCCGAGATCGACCACGTTGCCCAACACGTCTTCATAGACCTGGTTGGCGCGGCGATACTCGATGTGGACGTTCACCGTGGGGAACTGCTTGAGGAAGCTCTTCAGGTAGGGCGGCAGGTCGTGCAGTCCCACGGAGTAGATGGTGGCGACGCGGATGGTGCCGGAGACGATGTCCTTGATCTCCTGGAGACGGCTCAACAAGGAATCATACGTCTGGATGATCTGCTTGCTGTAGTCGTAGAGGATCTGGCCCTCGCGGGTCAGGCGGAACTTCTTTTTGCTCCGCTCGATGAGGAGCGTCTTGAACTGGCGCTCCAGAGAGCCGATCTGCTGGCTGACGGCGGACTGCGTGACGCCGTTGATGTGGGCGGCTTTGGTGAAGCTTTCCGTTTCCGCGAGGTCGCAGAAGACCTTGAGACTGTCGATCTGCATGGCTCCCGAGGGAACGCCCCGGCGGGGATAAAGTCAACTTATCCG
>CBFGQE010000077.1:0-10086 GCA_965650815.1 uncultured bacterium | reverse complement strand
AAGCCCGCCGGCTACGTCCACCCGCTCGCCATCGAGGCGATGAAGGAGATCGGCATCGACATCTCCGCGCATCGGTCGAAGCACATGAACGACTTCCTCCAGCAGCCGGTGGAGACCGTCATCACCGTCTGCGGCAACGCCGACCAGGCCTGCCCGCTCTATCCCGGCCAGGTGAACCGCCACCATTGGCCCTTCGAAGATCCCGCCCATGCCCCCGGCACCGACGCCGAAAAGCTCGTCGTCTTCCGCCGCGTGCGCGACGAGATCCGCCGAGTCTTCGAGGCGTATGCGGACGGCAGACGCGATGCGTTGAAGGCTAGGTAAGAAGGGCGGAGGTCCGCCCGGAGCCTTCCCCCGGACGACAACGAACGAAGGAAGTCCGCGCTGGAGCGGAGCGATGCGGGGATCAGCGTCCGTCGAGCTTTCGACGGACCAGGTCGCCGAGGATGCCGATGGAGCGTTCGATGGCGGGGTTCCAGGCGTGGCCGCAGTTCAGGCGGATGCAGTTCCGGTGGCCGCCGGTGGCGGAGAAGAGCGGGCCGGGCGCGACGCTGATGCCGGATTCGCGCGCGCGACGGAAGAGCTCGAGCGAATCGGCCTTCTCCGGCAGTTCGCACCACAGGAGAAATCCGCCAAGGGGACGGGAGAGGCAGATGCCCTCGGGAAACGACTCGACGACGGCTTCGCGCATCTTCGCGACCTGTTGGCGGAAGGTCTCGCGGATGGAGCGCAGGTAGCGGTCGTAGCCGCCGTTGCGGAGGAATTCGCCGATGGCGAGCGTGGGCAGAGTGGCGTTGGCGAGGGTGGTGGATTTCTTCAGCGCGAGGGCGCGGTCGTGCCAGCGGCCGGCGGCGAGGTAGCCGACGCGATAGCCGGGCGCGAGCGTCTTGGAGAAGGAGCCGCAGAGGATCACGCAATCGCCCGAGGGATCGAGGGCCTTGAGGCAACGGGGGCGCCGGCCCTCGTGCGGCAGGTCGCCGTAGATGTCGTCCTCGATCAGCGGGACGCGCTTCGTCTTGAGCAGCGTGAAGAGGCGTTCCCGCGCGGCATCGGGCATGAAGGTGCCGGTGGGGTTCTGGAAGTTCGGCATGACCACGCAGGCGGCGATCCTGGTCTTGGCCAGGGCGGCTTCGAGGGCGTCGAGATCGAGGCCGTGGGTGCAGTCCACCGGGATGGGCAGGGCCTTCAGGCCGAGGTCGCGCAGCATGGCGACGAGCCCGAAATAGCACGGCGACTCGATGGCGACGGTGTCGCCGGGCTCGCAGGTGGCGCGGAGCGCGAGGGTGAGGGCTTCGGTGCCGCCGTTGACGATCACCAGATCCTCGGGCCGAAGCGCGCCGCCCCATTCCAACGAGCGACGAGCGATCGCCTGGCGGACGGAGAGGTTTCCCGGGGCCATGTCATAGCCGACGCTTTCCGGACCGAGACGGCGCGCGATGACGCCCATCGAACGCGCGAGCTTCAACGAAGGGAGAAGTTCGGGACCGGGCAAGGCGGCGCCGAGCGGGATCAAGTCCGGGTTGTTATGATCGGCGAGCAGGGAATCGAGCGGGTCGAGCGTGGAAAGGTCGGTGACCTTCGGCCGACCGGTGGCGGTGCGCGGCGCGGGCACAAGATCGGCGAGCCGGGCACGGACGTAGAAGCCGGACTTGGGCCGGGCTTCGATCAAGCCACGGGATTCGAGGGTGACGTAGGCGTGGAGCGCGGTGGGCACGCTGACGCGTTGCTGGGCGCTGAACTGGCGGACGGACGGGACGCGGTCGCCGGGCCGGAGTGAGCGGCTGCGGATCATGGCTTCGAGCGTGCCCGCGAGCTTCTGGTAGGCGGGGGCGCGGTCGAGCGACGCGGAAGGACGCATGGCGGCAGGTTGGCGCGGAGGTCGGGGCACGGGCAGATACAGTTGGGGACAAAAACCGGATGCACAGTTCTCCGGGCTGGAATCTGTGCAAGGTCCAATTTCGCCCGGGTGCATCTGTTTTCGCTCGGCGCGGATGGCAGGCTGGAAACGTGAAAGCGGTTCCAGAACCTCGGGGTTGGGCCAGGCGTTGGAGCGTCTGGTGGGCGCATCTTTGGCGCGATGGGGCGCTCTCCGGCCGCTACGCGGTGCAGTCGCGCCGGATATTTCTCCGGCGCGGCCAGGCGGTCTCGCTGCCCCGGTCTCGGGCCCAAACCCGGATCGAGGTGGAACGGGGCGTCGTGTGGCTGACGGTCTCGCCGAGCGACGGCGACCACCTGCTGGCGGCGGGGCAGGCCCGGAGCGTGTCGCCGCGCGACGGGCGCGTGGTGGTCGAAGGGATTGGAGAAGCGGCGATCCGCGTGGTGGGTTGATCCGCTGCCCGAGGCTATTCCCGTCCGAGGATCTGGAGCGCCGCCTTCATGTAGCCCATCGCGTAGGCCATGCCGGCGTGCCACGGCGCGGCACAGCTCATCTGCGGGGTGTGGTCGGGGATGAGCACGCCCTCGAAGCGGTTCTTCTTCAGGAGGCGGAGGACACGGATCATGTCGATGTCGCCGTCGTCCACGAAGGTCTCGCGGTAGAAGGGGACCTTGCCGGTGACATTGCGGAAGTGGACGTAGCCGAGACGGTTCTGGCGGCTGTATTGCTCCACGGCCTCATAGACGTCGCCCTCGGTCATCTCGGCGATGGAGCCGAGGCAGAATTCCAGCGCGTTGGCCGGGCTGGGGTTCAGGTCGATGACCTTCTGGTAGAGGTGCGGCTGATAGACGAGGCGGGGCTGGCCGCGCATGAAGGGCATCGGCGGATCGTCGGGATGCAGCGCGAGCTTCACACCGGAGGCCTCGGCGACGGGCGCGACTTCCGAGAGGAAGCGGTTGAGCCGATCCCACAGTTGTTCATGCGTGGTGGAGGGCACGGTTCCGGCGGGCGCATCGGGATCATAGACCATGTTCCAGGCCATGCCGTTGGGCATCGGGGTGTCGAGCGGGCCTTCCATGCCGACGGACATGGCTTCGCCGCGCGCGTAGGGCAGATGGGTGCGGCCGCAGACGCCGGCGATGCTGAAGTTGTAGCCCATGATGGGAATGCCCGCGTCCCCGAGGCGGCGGATCAGCGTCTTCACGTTTTCGATCTGCTCGGCTCGCTTGGGGCCGTCGAGCAGCACGTCGTGCCAATGGGCCGGGTCGAAGTTCTCGATGGCCTCCAGCTTCAGGCCCTCGGCTTCGAGATCGCGGCGGATGGCGACGAGTTCGTCTAGGGTCCAGAGCTGGCCGGGATCGCCCGCGAGGCCCCAGCCGCGCTCGGTGCCGGTGGGCTGGTTGTCGCGGGGGTTGTGGGCGCCGCCCTTGAAGTAATCGACGAGATGGATGACGACGTGCGAGGCGCCGGCCTGGCGCGCGAAGCGGTAGTTGTCGCGCGTCAGCATGTGGCGGTAGAGGCCGAGTCCGAGTTTCATGGAGTGTGGAAAATCGGGGCGAAGGAAGCCCCGGGGCGGGGGAAATTTCAACCCCGCCGCGCAAGTGCCTTGTCCCCAGAAGAAACGTCACGGAGACGTCGCTCAAGGCGGCTTCCGGCTTCTCCGATCCATACTTGGATCTTGTGCCCGCAAATCGGGCGGCGGTCCATGACATGAACACCCATCGATACACTGCCCGGGCCGCCGTTCTCAGCGGCGCCCTCTGCGCCGTTGCGTTGAACGCGGCCGAACCCACGTCCGTCGAGGAACGCCTCAAGAAGCTGGAGACCCAGTATGAGGCGCTCGCGAAGGAAAACGCCGACCTCAAGAAGCAACTGGGGTGGGATGGCAAGGGCGACCTCGTGGTCGTCAAACCCGGCGGCAAGGAGAAGTCCCTCAAGGTGGGAGGCTACCTCCAGGCCAACGCCGAGTTCGGCGAACCGCCCGACGCCCGCTACAGCGGCATCAACGACCGGTTCCTCGTCCGCCGAGCGCGGGTGAACGTCTCGGGCTCGTTCCACGAGAACTTCGATTTCAAGGCCGAGGTGGACATCGGCAACAACTCGCTGGGCCAGACCACGGGCGCGAGCTGGAAGCCCACGGCCAGCGACGTCTTCGTGAACTGGAACCGCTTCGACTTCGCCAACGTGAAGGTCGGCCAGTTCAAGACGCCCTTCGGCTACGAGCAGATCCTGGCCGACACCAAGACGGTCTTCGCGGAGCGTTCGCTCCCGAACGACCGCCTGACCGAAAACCGCCAGATCGGCGCGGCCGTGTCCGGCTCCGTGCTGGAGAAGCGGCTGGCCTACTCGGTCGGCGCCTTCAACGGCAGCGGCATCAACCAGGGCGGCAACGACGACGACAACTTCATGTGGGTCGGTCGCCTCAACGGCACCGCCGTCCAGGGCAAGCTCTTCGGCCAGGACACAAAGCTCGACCTCGGCGTCAACGGCTACGTGGAGAACGCGAACTCCGTCTCCAAGGGCGGCTTCGGCTTCGACAGCACGCCCGGCGGCGCGGCGGACAACCTCTTCGCCGGCGAGCGCTACGGTCTCGGCGTGGACGCGCAGTGGCAGCTCGGCCGTTTCGGGCTCCAGGCGGAATACCTCTTCGGCCACTTCGAACCCGACAATCCGGTGCCCGCGGCCGAGATCGAGTCCGACGGCTTCTACGTCATGGCGCTCTACGACATCCTCCCCAAGAAGC
This sequence comes from uncultured bacterium, assembly GCA_965650815.1. Lineage (GTDB taxonomy): Bacteria > Verrucomicrobiota > Verrucomicrobiia > Limisphaerales > CANJSG01 > CANJSG01. The sequence goes on along the minus strand of CBFGQE010000077.1, from coordinate 5,467 downwards.
TCCGGGGCCAGGTGCGCTTCGACCGCTTCGACCCGAACACCGACGCCTCCGGCGACGAGAGCGAGACCTGGACGCTGGGCCTCACCTACTTCGTGAAGGGCGACGACCTGAAGCTCGACGTGAACTACATGATCGGGAACCCCGGCGGCGCGATGGACGAGGGCAACCTGCTCATCACCCGCGTGCAGCTCGTCTTCTGAATCAGCCGCTGCCTGAATCCTTTGCGACGGCCGGAACGATGCGGTGCTCAAGAGCCCGATCTTCCGGCCGATTCCTTTCCAGAGCTGCGTCGTGTGAGCAGCGCCGCACCCGCGCACCATGAACCTTTCCAAGACCCTCGCCCTGCTGGCCCTTTCGGTCGGCCTTTCCCAGTCCTTCGCCCGCGCCGAGGACGGCGTCACCGCCACGGAGATCGCCGTCGGCCAGACTGCCGTCTTCAGCGGGCCGACCAGCGCCCTCGGCCTCGGCATGAAGGCCGGGCTCGAAGCCGCGCTCTCCGAGATCAACGACGCCGGCGGCATCCACGGCCGCAAGATCAGGCTCGTGGCCAAGGACGACGGCTACGAGCCCGACAAGGCCATCGCCTCCGCCAAGGAGCTGATCGCCACCGACAAGGTCTTCCTCCTCATCGCCGGGGTCGGCACGCCCACGGCCAACGCCATCGTCCCCATCTGCGAGGAGAACTCCGTGCCGTTCGTCGGCGCGTTCACCGGCGCGGGCACGCTCCGCAGCCCGTTCAAGAAACAGGTCGTCAACGTCCGCGCCAGCTACAACCAGGAGATGGAGGCGCTGGCCAAGCTGCTGGTCGATGACCGGAAGCTCACCCGGATCGCCTGCTTCCACCAGAACGACGGCTACGGCCAGGCCGGGTTGTCCGGCATCACGGCGGCGTTGAAGAAGCGCGGCATCGAACTGGTCTCGACCGGCGCCTACGAGCGCAACACCACGGCGGTGAAGGCCGGGTTGCTCGATGTCCGCAAGGGCGAGCCCCAGGCCGTCGTCATGGTCGGTGCCTACAAGGCCTGCGCCGAGTTCATCCGCCTCGCGCGCAAGCTGGGCATGACCGACATGCTCTACTGCAACATCTCCTTCGTCGGCACCAAGGCGCTCGTGGCCGAGCTGGGCGCGGACGCCGAGGGCACGATCATCTCCCAGGTGGTGCCGAACCCCTACGGCGATTCGCTCCCCGTGCTGAAGGACTACGCCGTCGCGCTGAAGAAATACCAGCCCTCGCAGGAGCCCGACTGGATCTCCCTGGAGGGCTATCTCGCCGGTCGGTTCTTCGCCGCCGCGCTGGCCAAGGCCGGGGCGAGCCCGACGCGCGCCTCGTTCCTGGAGGCCATCCAGCAGCAGAAGAACTACGACCTCGGCGGCTTCGTCCTGGAGTTCGGACCCGAGGACCATCAGGGCTCCGACCACGTGTATCTGACCCACGTGAAGGACGGCAAAGTCGTCGATCTCGAATGACGCGGAATCCCCGTCGCCGATGAAACTCACCCTTGGAAGAAGGATCGTCTTCACGGTGCTGGCCACGGCCGGACTCGCGAGCGTCATCGCCGTCATCGGCGTGGTGGGCGTGCGCGGTCTGCTGAACAACGCCCGGATCTCCGCCGACCGCATCGCCGACAACCTCGACGAGCAGTCGGCGCAGCTGAAGCGCCGCCACGAGTTCGAGCGGATGTTCGCCCAGATCGAGGCGGCGGCGACGCCGAACGACCTGCTCTTGTTGAAGGACCGCGTCGGCGCCGTCGACCGGCCGACGGATGCGGACGACCTGTTCGTGTCGGCGCGTCGGGCGCTCCACCAGTTGGCCGACAGCCGCGCGGCCGCGCTGAACGCCGAGGCGAGTTTGGCCAAAGCAGCCGGGACCTTGGCCGAGGTGCAGGACGCCTTGGACCGCGAGCTCTCCGCGCTTGTGGCCGAGATCGACAGCCAGGCTTCCAGTGCGGCGGAAGCCTCCACCGCCGGGCTCGCGAAGATCTCCGCCGAACAGAGGACCGCCGCACAACAGGCGCTCAAACGGCTTTCCTCCCAGACCGACCACGCGCTCAAGGCCGTGACGGCCGTGCTCCAGACCCGTGCGTCCGGCTTCGAGCTGGCCGCGTTGCTCGGCGGCCTGAACCAGTCGGCGGACAAGGATCTGATCCGCCAGCGCGCCACCGAGATCGCCACCCTCGCCGGAAGCCTCGGCAAGACGCTCGAAAGCCTGAAGCCCGAGCAGTCGGACCCTGTGCTCAAGCTCGTCCTCCCGCTCCGCGAAGCCTTGGCCGGTTCCAACTCGGTCCCGGCGCAGCTCGTGCAGGCGACCGCCTCGACCAACGCCTCGCCCGAGACGCTCACGCTCGTCCGTGCCGGGATCGGCCGCCAGGTGTCCGAGATCGCCGCGCTGAACAAGCTGCTGCTCGGCCTGGTGGACGACGTCGTCTTCGACAGCACGATCGAGATGTCCGACGCCACGACGGCCTTCGAGAAGCAGATCTCCGCCGGCATGGAGGGCATGGCCAATGGCGGAACGGCGCTGGCCGGAACGCTGGCCCGGTCGAGCGCCGCCCTGAAGACTTCGCTCAACGTCCGCGCCAACGGGCTCATGCTGGTCTCGCTGGCCCGGTCGCTCTTCGCCGCCCGCGACGAAGCGGCCGTCGCCGCGCTCGGCCCGCGCATCGACCAATTGCTGGCGCAGACCGGCGAGCTGCTGAAGGGACTGGACGGAGGTTCGGCCGAACGCCTGGCCGCGCAATTCGCGCGCCTGCAAAGGACGATCCTCGGTGCCGACGGCATCGTCTCCGCTCAGAAGTCGTTCCTGGCGGGGCAGGGGGGCTTCCGCGCCGCCCGTGCCGCGTCGCAGGCCGCGTTGCAGCAGACGGACGAACTGCTCATGGCCGCCGCCGAACGGCTCAAGGGCGACACCGCCGACGAGCTGAAACACAATCTCGCCCTCGCCGGCGGCACCGAGCGGAAACTGGTCGTCGCGTCGGCGTTCCTCGTGCTGGCCGCCGTGCTTCTCAGCTTTTTCGCCCGCCGTTCCATCGTGCGGCCGTTGCGCGGCGCCCTCGTGCTGATGGGCGACACGGTGGGGCAGGTGGCCGCCACCGCCGACCAAGTAACGGGCGCATCCCATCGCCAGGCCGACGGCATCGGCCGCCAGAGCGTGGCGATGGAGGAGACGACCAACGCATTGTCCGTTCTGGAAGGTTCCGCCCGCAAGAACGCCGAGAGCGCCGCCCGCGCCCGCAGCACCGCCGCCGAGGCCCGCGCCGCCGCCGACGCGGGTGCGGGCGAAATGTCGGAACTTTCCAGCGCGATGGGCGAGATCCGCGAAGCCAGCGGCAACGTCGCCCGCATCCTGAAGAACATCGACGAGATCGCCTTCCAGACGAACCTGCTCGCGCTCAACGCGGCGGTCGAGGCCGCCCGCGCCGGGCAGGCCGGACTGGGCTTCGCCGTCGTGGCCGACGAGGTGCGCCGCCTCGCCCAGCGCAGCGCCGAGGCCTCGCGCGAAACCGCCGCGCAGGTCAACGAGTCCATCGCCTGCACCCGGCGCGGCGTCCAGCTCACCGACAAGGTCGTCAACCGCTTCCAGCAGATCCTCGACAAGGCGCGCGAAGTGGACGCGCTGGTGGACCAGATCGCCACCGCCTCGATCCTCCAGACCACGCAGGTCCAGAGCATCGACGGCACGATGTCGCGCATCTACGAGATCAGCGACGCCAACGCCGAGTCCTCCAAGGCCAACGTCGGCGCGGCCGAAGGCCTGGCCTCGAAAGCCGCGGCGCTGCGCACGGCCGTCGATTCCCTGGGCGAACTGCTGGGCGAAGTCCGGGACGCCGGGGCCGGGACATTGGAGAAAAACTCCCCTCAGATTTCCGCCCCGCTGTTGTCCCCACCGCCAACTCGCGGCACCCGCCCCGAAGCCCTCGTGCAGCGGAGCTGAACCCGGAAGGGGTAGGGCGATGGCTCCGGCCGAGCCTGTGTAGCGCAAGCCTCTGGCTTGCTGTGTCGCAGCCGTCCCGGTTGCCGTAGCGCCGACATCCTGTCGGCGAGGACGGACGTCCTCCAACGCAGAACACCCGGCAAGCGCGACGCTTGCGGCACGGCCGACGAGACGTCGGCGCTACGTCGCCTCGGTGGGAGCCTTCGCCCTGCCCCGTTTGCTCTCTGAAGCAACGTATTGAACGGCCTTCCAGCTCCTTCACGGCACCGAAAACCGCTCTGGACGCGCCAAACGCGGACGCCATAGGGTCTCCGCTCCATTTAGAGAGCCGACCATGCAGCAGACGATCAACTTGCGGGTGCGCGAAACCGTGCCGCTCGAAACTCCGCAGACGGTGAAGGCCGCCTTGCCCCTGCCGGAAAGCGGCGCGAACACCGTCGTCGCTGCCCGCGCCGCCATCACCCGCATCCTCGCCCGCGAGGATTCCCGCCTCCTCGTCGTCGTCGGCCCCTGCTCGATCCACGACCCCGTCGCGGCCATCGACTACGCCCGCCGCCTGGCCGACCTGAGCCGCGAGCTCGCCGACCGGATGCTCCTGGTGATGCGCGTCTATTTCGAGAAGCCCCGCACCACCATCGGCTGGAAGGGCCTGATCAACGACCCGCGCCTCGACAACTCCTGCGACATCCAGGCCGGCCTCAAGCTCGCCCGCAAGATCCTGCTCGACGTGAACGCCCTCGGCCTCCCCGCCGCCACCGAGTTCCTCGACCCCATCTCTCCGCAGTATTTCGACGATCTGATCTCCTGGGCCGCCATCGGCGCGCGCACGACCGAGAGCCAGACCCATCGTGAGATGGCCAGCGGCCTCTCCGTGCCCGTCGGCTTCAAGAACGGCACCGACGGCGGGCTCCAGATCGCCATCGACGCCATGCAGGCCGCGCGCACGCCGCACAGCTTCCTCGGCATCGACCAGGACGGCGTCACCAGCATCATCCGCACGACCGGCAACGCCTGTGGCCACGTCGTCCTGCGTGGCGGCCGGGGCCGGACGAACTATGATCCCGAGAGCATCGCCGACGCCGTGCTCCAGCTCCGCAAACACCAGTTGCCGGAGGCCCTGATGGTCGATTGCAGCCACGCCAATTCCTCCAAGCAGCACGCCAAGCAGGAAGAAGTCTGGCACAGCGTCATCGCCCAGCGCGTCGCGGGGAACAGCGCCCTGACCGGCGTGATGATCGAGAGCAACATCCACGAGGGCAACCAGCCCATGCCCGTGACCCTCGCCGACCTGAAATACGGCGTGTCCCTCACCGACGCCTGCCTCAACTGGGAAACCACCGAGCGGATGCTCCGCTACGGCCACGCGGAACTCGGCAAGCTCGGCTGAGCCAGCTGAATGTTCAGCCGGAACGCCCGGGGTCGGGTCCCGTCGATGCCATGAGCTTCACCGCCATCGCCGCCATGTCCGAGAACCGCGTCATCGGGCGCGGCTCCCAGATTCCCTGGCACCTGCCGGAGGACTTCAAATGGTTCAAA
>CBFGQE010000076.1:0-10097 GCA_965650815.1 uncultured bacterium | reverse complement strand
AATTGCGACAGCCTCCGCAAAAAACTCCTGAAGTTCGGCCACGTCTTCCATTCCGCCACGGACACGGAAGTTGTGGCCCATCTGATCGGGGGCCACTTCGCGAAGCTCCGGGAGGCGGACGCCGCCGCGCCGCCCGGCCCGCTCCTGGAACGCGCCGTCACCGCCGCGCTGCGCGAGGTGATCGGCACCTACGGGCTGGCGGTGATCTGCGCGGATGAACCGGGCTTGATTGTCGCGGCCCGACGCGGTTCTCCGCTCATCGTCGGCATCGGCGAAGGCGAACACTTTCTCGCGTCGGACGTCAGCGCGTTGGTCAGCCACACCCGCCGGGTCGTTTACCTGAACGACTACGACGTGGCCTCGATCCGGGCCGGGGGCTTCGACGTCACCAGTCTCGGCACCGACACCGCCAGCGTGCAGATCAGCCAGATCGAGTTCAGTCCCGAGGCGGCCGAGCGCGGCGAGTTCGCGCACTACATGCTCAAGGAGATCTTCGAGCAGCCGGCCACCGTTGCCGCAGCCTTGCGGGGCCGGATCGACTACGAGGAGGCCACGGCCAAGTTCGGCGGTCTGAACATGACCCCGGCCGAACTCCGCGCCGTGGACCGCATCGTCATCGCCGCCTGCGGCACTAGCTGGCACGCCGGCCTCGTCGGCGAACACCTGATCGAGCAGCTCGCCCACATCCCCGTGGAGGTGGAATACGCCAGCGAGTTCCGCTACCGGAACGCGCCGCTCGACAAGAACACCCTTGTCATCGTCATCACCCAGTCCGGCGAGACCGCCGACACCCTCGCCGCGTTGCGCGAGGCGAAACGGCGTGGCCACAAGGTGCTCGCCCTCTGCAACGTCGTCGGCAGCACCATTGCCCGCGAAGCCGATGGCGGCATCTACCTCCACGCCGGGCCCGAGATCGGCGTCGCTTCCACCAAGGCCTTCACCTCGCAGGTCGCCGTGCTGTCCCTCCTGGCCATCTATCTGGGACGTCTCCGGATGTTGTCCTCCACCGAAGGGCTGAAGCTCCTGCGCGCCCTCGACGCCGTGCCGGGTCAGATTGAATCCATCCTCGCGCAGAACGACGCCATCCGGGCCATCGCCTTGAAGCACGCGGCCGCCGAGGATTTCTACTTCCTCGGCCGCTTGATCAACTTCCCCGTGGCGCTGGAAGGCGCGCTCAAGCTGAAGGAGATCTCCTACATCCACGCCGAGGGCTATCCGGCCGCCGAGATGAAGCACGGTCCCATCGCGCTGATCGACGCCCAGTCGCCCGCCGTGGTCCTCGTGCCGCAGGACGCCATCTATGACAAGATGACGAGCAACATCGAGGTCGTTCGGGCACGCCAGGCTCCCGTCATCGCCATCGCCACCGAAGGCGACACCGCCATCGGACGGTTGGCCGAGGACGTCGTCCACGTGCCCCGGACGATGGATCTCGTCTTCCCGCTGCTGGGCGTCGTCCCCCTCCAGCTCCTCGCCTACCACATCGCCGTGGCCCGCGGCTGCGACGTGGACAAGCCCCGCAACCTGGCCAAGAGCGTGACGGTGGAGTGAACGGCGGGCTGCGGCCCGCCGTGCTCCCGACCGATCGAAAGCCCGGCATTCGTCCGGCTGCGTCGTTCCGGGCACGAGCGTGCTTGGCAACAGCCGCGTCCTAGGACGCGGCGGCTCCGCGTTTGACGGCCTTCACGAAGAGGCCGGGGCGCGTTCTGCACCGATCCTTCGGGCGGAGCCGCACGGGCCGCCCCGATCTTCCGACCAAAGTCGGATTCCGCCTCCGCTTCTTCGCCGACTTCTCCGACCGAGGTCCGATACCTCTCCCCGCCGCGTTTCGCCACGCTGTGCCCGTCGATACGAACATCAACCCGCTACAAACACCATGAACGCCACCGCCCAACTCGTCGAAGCCCCGGCCTCCATCCCCGGCGGCGCCTCCTATGAATCCCTCGCCTACGTGGACGCCTACGACGCCGTCCTGAACTGCGACTACGCCTTCGTCGCCTACAAGGAGACGGACAGCTCCGGCGAATGGCGCGTGCGCATCAAGTCGTCCCAGACGGCCGGCGCGGTCTTCGAGCCCGCCATGATGAAGAGCAACGCCCGTTCGACCGGCGCGCAGGGCAAGCCCTGGTTCCAATGGGGCTACAGCTTCGACCCCAGCGCCTCCGATCCCCGCTGCATCCAGTTCCGCGTCCACGTGGCCAATGGCCAGCCCTCGGAGATCGAGATCTTCGTCCAGCTCCGCAAGTTCGACGGCACGGCCGACGCGCCCAAGTCCGTGAAGTTCCCCTGGCCCGCCTGAGCCCGGCTCCTCCGCCCTCCGATCCGCGGCCAGCAAAACATTCCCCATGAAACAACGCTCCTTGAAGGTGTCCGTCCCTGAAAAAGTTCCCTCGTGGATCGCGGCGTTCGCGCTGCTGGGGGCGATCGGCTCGCCCGCCGCCACCGTTTCGTTCACCTTCGAGGGCACGCTGACCACGGTGTCCGATTCGGGCGGCCTGTTGCCGACGGACCTGCTGGTGGGAATGCCCTTCACCGGATCGGTCGCCTATGACACGTCGGCGGTGGCGGACTCGGCTCCGGGGGATCCGGCCAATGCCTACTACAGGTTCCAAGGCCCGGCCGCGAACGACTTCACGCTGACCATCAACCTCGGTCCGCACACCATCACCGTTGACCCTTCGCCGGTCTTGCCGAACGAAGTCTATGTGGGATACGGGGCGTCGCATCAGGTGGAATACCAGGCGCGCTACAACCTCTTCAATGGTGCGCGGCCGCCGGGCTCCATTGTGGACTGGCACGCCTCGCTCGTGCTCTACGATCCGACGGCCACCGCGTTGGCCTCGGATGCCATCCCGCAGTCGCCGCTGTCGCTCGGGGATTTCAGCGACCCGTATTTCTACTTCGGGGCCATCAACGGGGCCGACACCTACAGCCTTTTCGGCGAGATCACGACCCTGACGCCGGTGCCCGAACCCGCGTCAACCGGCCTCATCGGATGCGGTGCGGCGGCGATCTGGCTGCTGCGCCGCCGTGCCCGGCATTGAACCCCGTTCGGACATGAAACGATGCCTCCTCCTCGCCGTGCTGTCCCTGGCCCTGGTCGGCTGCCAATCGCCGGCGGGCCGGAGCTGGGTCCGGAGCGAGCTCTACTTCGGGATGGCCAAGCCGACCGGCGGCCGGGTCTCCGAAGCCGAGTGGCGGGCCTTCGTGGATGAAACGATCACGCCCCGTTTCCCCGCCGGTCTCAGCGTGCTTTCCGCCGAAGGACAATGGCGCGGAGCCGACGGTGCCATCGTCCGCGAGCCCAGCCGCGTGCTGGTGCTGCTCCACGCGCCCGACCGGGCGACAGCGGCGGAGATCGACCGCATCCGGACCGCCTACCGCGAACGCTTCCAGCAGGAAGCCGTGCTGAAAGTGACCACCCGCGCCCGGGTGGAGTTCTGAGAACCCCGACCGTCTTGTCCATCCCATGACCGCTCTTCGCATCTTCCTCGGCACCGGTGCGGTGCTGCTCGCCGTCGGCTTCTGGGGCTTCCTGCTCCTGATGCTGGGTTTCCGCAACGCTTCGCGCAGCGCGATCGTGGGCGAACCCGCCGGGCCGATGCTGGCGATGGTCGGTGTGGGGGCGCTCGCCGCGCTCGTGTTGGCCACGGCGATCTGGCCCGGGGCGCGGACGCTGATGCACACCGCCGCCGGGGTGCTGGGCGTCACGGCCATCGGCCTGCTCCTGCTCGTCGGCAAGGCTCCGGTGATGTCCACGCTCGGCCTGGGCGGCGTCGGGCTCTGGTTCCTCTACTACTGGCTCACCGTCTGGCGCGCGGCCGCGCCCGTGGGCGCGTCCGGGATTCCCGACCCAACCCTTTGAATCCGCCATGACCGCCACCCAGGATCTCTGCCTCGGCGACCGCGCCGTGGAGTGCGACTGCGATGCCGCGCTGCACCGTCCCGTGCTGCTCGACCCGTGGCTGACCGGGCTCGGCATCCGCGCCTGTCTCGGCTGCGGCACCGTGACCGTGACCGAATGCCGGGGCGACGAGGGCCGCTACACCGGCGACGCCTGGCAGGCCTATTTCAAGGTTTCCGTGCCGGAAGAGGCCCTCGCCTGGATGGCCCAATGGCCCCGGGCGAAGTTCACCTGGCACAACGGCCGTTGGCCCATGGCCGCCACGCTCGTCCCCCGCGACGTCGTCTTTCTCCCGGCCGACACGCGGTGCGGGACGGCGGCCGAACTGGAGAAGCTGGAGGCGGAGCTTGCCGCCGATCCGCGTTCCCCCGGACGGATGCTGCGCGAATGCCGCACACCGTCCGCCCCGCCCCCGACGGGCATTCCGCAGATGCTCCAGGGCTTCGCCACCGTCTGGCAGGCGCTGCGGCTGAGGCCGGATTCGGACGTGAACCAGCTCATGCGCCTCGCGCAGCTCGGCAGCGCCGCCAGCCCGGTCGCCGTGGATCTGCTGCTGCAACGGCCCGACGCCGCCAAGCGGGTGGGCGAGGCGTTGCGCAGCGAGGACCGCATCTGGCAAAGCGCGGGCATCGCCCTGGCCCGGGCGCGGAGACCGGTCGATCCCGGGCTCGTTCCGCTCCTGGTCGAGCTGCTCGGCGGACGTGCGGCGCATCCAGGCGAACCCGTCGCGGCGGTGGATTCCATCCGGCAGGAATCGCTCCTGGTCCTGATCGCCGACCTCAAGCTCGCCGACCCGGAGATGATCGAGGCGCTGCGCGAGCTGCGCCGCCGCGTCGCGCGCCACAATCCCGACCTCGTCGAATACCTCGGCATCGTGCTCGCCGAACTGACCGGCCAACCCCACGTGCCGCGTCGCGTGGGCTTTCTTCCCTGATCGCATGTCGCGCCTCCTCTCCCATCTCGTCGGACCCGAATCCGTCATGCTTCTCGCCACGGCCGCAACCTACGCGGTGCTGGCGAAGCATCCGTCGGGCGAGGGCCGCGATCTCCGGCTCGCCGAGCAGATGGCGATGGCGCTGCCGCCGCTGGCCGCAGCGCTGGCGTTCCTGACGTTCTTCGCGCCCGGCTCGCGCGACTGGTGGTGGCTTGGCCGGGCCGTGGCTGCGTCGTTCGTCGGCGCCGGATTCATCGCGGTCCGCTGCATTTCGGCCTTCGGCACCGGGGCCAAGGGGCAGGACGCGGCGTTCATCCTCGTCTTCGTCCTCACGGGGACCGTGGTCTCGGTCGGCTCGGCCGTCGCCGCCGCCCTGATCCAGGCGGACCGGCATCCGGCCTTCGCCGACTGGTTCCGGGCCCGCCCGGTCATTGGATCTTTCCTGACGCTCCTGGCCTCGGTGCCCATCGGCATCGCGCTCTTCTTCGTGGTGTCCCTCACCGGCGGCGTGGTGTTGGGGCTCTGGTCGTCCATCCGCCGCTGAACCTTTTTCGCAACCCCGACATGGACCGCTCCCTCCAGTTCTTCCGCGACTATCCGGCCGTGGCCGGCATCGGCTTCTTCCTCCTGGTCTCGCTCTTCCTCGCCGTGGTGCTGGGGACGGCGATGCACAAGGCCGGAGCGTCGCTGAAGCCGCTGATCTTCTTCTTCGGCTTCCTCGCCATCGTCGGCGGTCCCCAGGCGGCGGTGCACCTGCTCAACGCCTATCTCTCGAAGCGCGTCGTCTTCACCAAGGGCGCCGACTCGGCCCCGGCCGCTCCCTCCGCCGCGCCCGCTCCGGCCAAGGCCGCTTCCGGGTTGAAGCCCATTCCCTGGGATGTCGTCTTCGGTCCCAAGGCCGATCCCGATCTGATCACCGACGCCAAGCGCGGGCTCGACGCGATCCTGGGCGAGGCCTCCGAGGCGAAGCTCTCCTTCAACGCCAGCGGCGAGTCGGCCCTGGCCGCGCGTTTCCCCTCCGCCGAGGCCGCCGCCGCCGCGCTCAACCGCTACGGCGGATTCTTCCAGTTCGCCCAGGTGACGGGCAGCGACGCCGTCGGCTGGACCGCGCGGCGCTACGGCGGACAGGGCGAGTGGAACCACGTGGTCGCCGCGGGCAACGAGCTCTACGCCTGGACCGGCGCGACGCGCGAGAGCGTCGTGGCCAACCGCGCCCGCGCGCTGGGCGAGTTAGGCGACACTCCGACGGTCGCGCTCTCCAGTGCGGCGGCGGGCAAGAAGCGGCTGCCGGAGCCTGCGGCCGATTGGCTGCGGTCGCGCCCGGCCCTGATGGCGGCCTTCCTCGGCATCAACCTCGTGCTGGCCGTGCTCTGGTTCTTCAAGGCCTCCGCCTGGTCCGCCCGCACCGAGGCCCGCACCGGCGCGCGCCCGGCCGACATCGTCACGCTGCGCGAGAGCCTGCTGGCGCTGAACCACCAGAAGGACATTCCCGTGACGGTCACGGCCAGCGACGACGGCCGGGCGCTGGAGATCAACTGGCGCTACGCCGACGCCCGGTGGTTCGACCTCATGCGCGTCCACCGGATGAAGCGCACGCACAAGCTGGTGCTCACCTTCGACGAGGCGGCCCGCAAGGTCCGCGTCACGGAATACATGAGCGCCTTCGACGCCTCGGCCGGGGCGGGCGGGCTGAACCTGAAGTGGCACGCGGCCTCGGGCATCCAGTTCTTCCAGGTGGAGCACAAGCGCGTGTTTGGAGCGCAGCTCGACGAGAACGGCCGCCCCACGGGGGAGCTGAGCAAGGCCTACACCTTCAATCTCCAGGAGCTGAAGGCCCCGGTGATCGAGGCCGTGACCGGTCGGGGCTGGACCTGGCAGCCCGTGACCTGGAACGCCCCGGCGTCGCTGCGCTGGTTGACGGAATGAACCGCCCCGCCTCCATGGACACCACGCTCGTCGTCCCCCTCTGCTGGGTGCTCTGGACCCTGCTGGCGGTGGCCGTGCTCGTGGCGTCGGCGCTGGTGCTGACGGAGAAGCACCGCAGCCCGGAGGTCGGCCACAACTTCGGCGTGCTGATCGTGGCGGTGCTGTTCGTCGGTCTCCTGATCGGCAGCGGCGTCCTCTACTGGGTGGCGCGCCGTCGGTCGTGGCTGGGCCTGATCGTGGTGGCCTTGATCTTCGCCTATCCGGTCGTCCTCGTGGCGGCCCGGCCGCTGGTGGCTTGGTTCGGGAAATGGCGGGAGCAACGGGAGTCCGCCCGCATCGGTTCCTTCGCCGATCCCCGGGCCGATGCCTTGGGCCGCGCGGTGCTGGCCAATGACGCCGCGACGCTGCGGACTTTGCTCGCCGGGCAGAAACCTCCCGCCGTTGTGGACCGGGCGGGATTGGATCTCGTCGCGCTGGCGTGTTTCGCGGTCGTCGAACGCCAGGGCGGCGTGGAGCCGTTGCGTGTCTTGTTGGAAGCCGGAGCCGATCCCCGCCAGACCCGTTTGCCCGAAGGCCAGTCGCTCCTCCACTGGCTGATCCTGCGCCGTTACCGGAACCCGGCGGCCTTCGACGCGGTGGCCTTGCTGCTGAAGCACGGCGCCGATCCCGACGCGACGTCTCCCGCCTCGCCCAATCCGCCGCTGCACCTGGCCGAGGACCAGCCGGACCTCGTCCGCCTCCTGCTGGACCACGGCGCGGACATCGACGGGCTCGACGAATACGGCCAGCCGCCCGTGGTGCGCTTCATCGGCACGCAGCATTGGGACACGGCGCTGCTGCTCGTGGAACGCGGCGCACGCCTCGACCTCGCCAGCACCAGCGGCGTCTCCATCGACTACTATCTCAAGGACTGGAGCCAGAGCGTGCATGGCGAACATCCCCCCGGCTGGGACCGCCTGCGCCAGGCCATCGCGCAGCGCCGCGCAACCCCCGCCGCCTCGAACTGACCGACCACCTTTATGGGCTGCACCATCGACCACCTCTGCGCCGACCTCCGAGTGACCGTCCGCCAGGACTTCGCCGACGCGCGCGGCCACCGGCACCGCGCGGGCGAGACCGGCGTGATCCGGAAGATCGCGCTCGATTGGCCCAAGCAGGAGATCTCCGTCGAATGGCAGCGGGACGGGAAGATGGAGACGATGCTGTTCGAGCTGATGGCCAAGACCGGCCCGCGCAACGGCCACATGAAGGAGTTCTTCGAGGCGGGCGACCTGGAGCTGCCGGAGCGGAAGGACCGGAGGAAGTTCGTGCCCGATATAGGACTGGTGCCGACGGCCCCGCCCGAACTGCCGGAAGTTTCGCCCGGGCTCATCGCGGACGCCGCCCGCGCCCAGGAGGCGCTGCAACGGGTCTGGGCGCTCGCCGGCCGCCGTCGCTTCGCCGAGGCCGAGGAACAGCTCCGCGCCGTCCAGCAGGACCCCAGCATCACGGCGGGCGTGCTCGGCGGAGCGGCCGAGCTGCACGTCTTCGAGCAGGACGGAGCGGTCTATGAATGGCTGCGCGACCGCGCCATCAACTGCTGGTATTCCTGGGGCTCCCAGGCCACGAGCGGCGGCGACGGCGCGGCGCGGATGCTGGAGATCGGCCCCGCCATGGACCGCTTCAAGAAGCTGGACCAGTGGCGGGCGGCGAACGCCAAGTGAGGCTCCTATCGCCGTGGCGGCTGGCTGCGCGTGCGGCGGATCTCCTCCAGCGCGTTGCGGGCGAGGGCGTCGGACGGGTTCAGACGGAGGGCGGCCCGGAAGTGGCTTTCCGCCGAGGCGAGATCGCCCTGGTCCAGGAAGATGAAGCCGAGGTTGCCGTGGATCTTCGCGTCGTTCGGATCGAGCGCGAGCGCGGTCTCGAAGGCGGCGCGGGATTCGGCCAGCTGGTTCTTCTGGCGCAGCACAAGCCCCAATCCGTAGTGCGCGCGGGCGAACGCGGCGTCGGCCCGGATCGCGGCGCGGAGCCGCTGCTCCGCCTCGTCGATGCGCCGTTGGCCCATGAGGATGAAGGCGAGGTTCACCTGGGCCTGCGCGTTGGCGGGGTCGCGTTCGGCGGCGAGGCGGTTGGATTCCTCGAGCATCCGCGAGTTCTTGGCCGCGTAGGCCTCGGCCAGGCGCGGAAGGTCGGCCCGGTTGCGCGGCAGGAGCTGGAACCACAGCTCGGCCATCTCGTCGCTGGACTGGGCGCCGTAGAAGACGCGCTTCGGCGGCTGGTTCGGGTTGCGGAGGTTGTTGGTGGAGTTGTCGTAGGTGAAGCGCATGGAGAGCACGGAGCCCTTCGGCAGGAAGACCGGTTCCGCGTAGCGGTAGTCGCCCTGCCAGTTGAAGTCCCACTGCTTGATCCACAGCAGCGGCTCTCGCGTGCCGTCGGGCCGCGTGGCCCAGCCGCGCATCTCCTTCGCCAGATAGTGCGCGTGCGGCAGCACGGCCAGCACCTCCACGTCGGCCGGGAGCGTGAAGGAGTCCTCGACCACGTGCTCGCGCGCCCCGGCCGGGATGTCCAGCGAGAGCGAGGCCAGCGCCATCTTGAAGCAGGTGTTGGTCGGGGCCGCGTCGGTGAAGTAGAGGCCCACGCCGGGGCGCACGGGCTCGGGTTTGCCGCTCGGGTTCAGGTGCATCTCCAGCACCAGGTCCTCCCCGGGGTTCAGCCGCCACGGCAGCCCGGGCGGGCCGAAGGCGTCGATGCGGCCGGGCTGCCAGCCGAGGAACTGCCCGTCGGGCATCTGCGCCTGCGAGTTCATCCCGCCAAAGCCCGGCGCGGCGTCCTGCGCGTCCAGCCTCCGCGCGGCCCCGGTGGCGTCCACCTTCACGAAGGCGTGGTGGACCACGCGGGAATTGCCGGGGCGGAAGGCCACGCCCTTGATGAAGCGCGGCGTTTCCAGCCCGGTGGGCACGACGAAGTTCCGATACACGTCGCGGCCTTCGGCGGGCAGCTCGTAGGTCTCGGGCAGCGTGAGCACGAGGTCCGGTTCGCCCAGGGGCCAGTCGCTCGACCACGTCGGCACGGACGGCGTTTCGGCCGGGGAACCTTCCGCCGCGCCCTCGGCGATCCACTGCTGGAGCCGCCCGAGCTCGTCGGTGCTCAGGCGGCGTTCGCCCGCGAACTTCCCGTGGCCCGGCTCCGGCAGCCACGGCGGCATGTAGCGGTCGGCCGTGACCGTCGCGATGTCGGCCGCGCGCCGCTTCACGTCGGCATGGGTCAACAGCGGGAACGGCGCGGCCTGCCCCGGCCGGTGGCAGTCGGCACAGTGCCGGTGGATGATCGGCGCGATGTGGCGGTTGAAGGTCA
>CBFGQE010000075.1:0-10101 GCA_965650815.1 uncultured bacterium | reverse complement strand
CTCCTCATCGGCAATTCCTCGGTCGCCCACATGGGCTTCGTCTTCCTCGGCATCGCCAGCATCTCGCTGATCGGACTGACCGGCGCGGTCGTCATCATGGTCGCCCACGGCCTCCTCGCCGCGCTCAGCTACGCGTTGACCGGCGCGATCTACAGCGAGACCAAGACGCTGGAGATTTCCCGCCTCGGCGGCCTGCTCCGCAAGATGCCCTTCATCGGCGCGGTCATGGTCATGTGTTTCATGGCCGGTTGCGGACTGCCCGGCTTCGCTAACTTCGCCGGTGAACTGCTGGTGATGTTTGGCGCGTGGAAGTCGCTCCACTTCTTCGTCGTCTGCGCCGCGTGGGGCGGCCTCGTCATCGGCGCCATCTACATGCTGCGCGCCGTCCGCGCGGTGCTGCACGGACCGGTGGCCGAGAAGATGGAAAATGTCTCCGAATTCGCGATCAAAGATCCGCTGCCCGAGAACACCGGCGACCTCGGCGCGCTGGGCGGACTGACCAAAGCCTTCCATTCCGTCTTGGGCGGAAACCTCTGGCGGCTCTGGCGCAAGATGCCCTACGCGCTCCTGCTCGTGGCCCTCCTCGTCTTCGGCTTCGTGCCGTCGCTCCTGACCAACCGCATCAAACCGGCCATCGCCGAGGTTGTCGCGGCCGCCAAACCCAAGACCGTCGCCACGGCCGCCGTTCCTTCGCCGGCTCCCAACGTGGCCGCCGTCACGCCCAACGCTCTCCCGACCGCCCAATGAACGACTATCAGCTCATCAGTCTCGAACTCGCCGTCGTCCTGCTGGCGATCGGCGTGTTGCTGGCCGATCTCTGGATGTCGGCCGCCCAGCGCAAGATGCTCGGCTACGTCGCGGCCGCCGGTGTCGGTGCCGTGCTCGTGGCGAGCTACGTGATCGACTTCCCGGATTACGGCTTCGCCTTCCGGAGGATGTATGCACTCGATCCGCTGGCGATGTTCTTCAAGCGGTTCTTCCTCGTCACCGCGATCCTCGTGCTGCTGATGGCGGCCGACTTCGCCGACCGCATCAAGGCGGGAGCGAGCGAGCTCTACACCATCATCCTCTTCGCGTTGGCGGGAATGATGTTCTGCGCTTCGGCCAATGACTTCGTGCTGATGTTCGCCGCGCTGGAGACGCTCACCGTCAGCTTCTACGTGCTGACCAGCTTCCAGCGGAACAAGCTCCAGTCGCTCGAAGCGGGCGTGAAGTATCTCATCCTCGGCGCGCTCTCGACCGGCTTCACCGTCTTCGGCATCGCGCTGGTCTTCGGCACGGCCAACACCACGAACTTCGAAGTGCTGCTGGGCCGCGCCCCCGAACTGCTGGGCAGCCATCTGTTCCTGATCGGCCTGCTCTTCCTGCTGGTGGGCTTGGGCTTCAAGATCGCCGCCTTCCCGTTCCAGATCTGGGCCCCGGATGTCTATCAAGGCTCGCCCGCTCCGGTGACGGCGTTCTTGGCGGTCGGTTCCAAGGCCGCCGGCTTCGTCCTGCTGCTGCGCCTGCTCTTCGGCGGCGTCCCGGCGGTGACGGCCGAGTGGACCAACCTGCTGATCTACATCGCCTCCTTCACCATTCTCTACGGCAACCTCTGCGCCATCCCGCAGCGCAGCCTCAAGCGTCTGCTCGGCTACTCCAGCATCGGCAACGCGGGCTACCTGCTCATCGGCGTGGCGGCGGCCAACAAGGTCGGCCTGACCGCCGTGCTCGTCTATCTGACCGGCTACCTCTTCACCGTGCTGGCCGCGTTCACCGTGATCAGCATCGTCACGCGCCACACGGACTCGGACGACATCGGAGCTTTCGCCGGACTGGGCCGCCGTTCACCGCTGCTCGCTGCAGCGCTGACCTTCGCGATGGTCGGCTTGGCGGGTGTGCCGCCGTTGGCCGGGTTCTTCGGGAAGTTTCTGCTGATGAAATCCGCGCTGCAGGAGGGCGTCTCGGCTCCCGCCTACTACTGCCTGATCGGTGTGGCCGTCTTCGGCGTCGTGGTGTCGCTCTACTACTACTTCGGCGTCATCCGGGCGATGTTCTGGTCCAAGGAGCCGGCGGATCTTTCGCCCATTCCTGTTCCAGGCACGCTCAAGCTGACGCTCGCCGTCTGCATGGGCGCGATGCTCGTGCTCGGCGTTTACTGGAAGCCTTTGATCGAAGCGGCGACGCAGGCAGTGGCGGTTTTTGCCAAGGTGCGCTGAACAATCCGATTCTCTTCAACCTCTCGCGAAGGGCGAACCTTGGGGTTCGCCCTTCGGCGTTTCTGGGCGTCCTGGATCAGGCCTTGGAATTGCCCGAATCGTTTTCGACGGAGCGCTGGCGGCGAAAGGTGAGAAAAAGTTCCGACCCGTTGGCTTTGCGTTGTTGGAGCCGCAATGACACCGCCTCCGACAGATGCGCAAAACCGACCCCATCCGAAATCGTCGGCGCTGTGCGTCCTCCAACAACGAAGGGACAAAGCGTCAGGTGCAGTTCGTCCACCAGGTCGTCGCGGAAGAGCGCGTCGTTCAGCGCACCGCCGCCTTCGCAGAGCAGCCGCTTCACGCCCCATTCCTCTTTTAACCAGCGCAGCGCGCCGGGGAAATCCACGGCGCGATCCGCGCTCTCGGAGAACACGGCGGTGGCCGCTTGTTTCAAAGCGGCCAAGCGGGCTTTGGGCACGCGGCCGCCGGTGATGATGAGCAGCGGGGAGAAGCGGTCCTGGAAGATGCGAGCGCCGAGATCCAGCGTGCCCGAGCCGCTGACCACGACGCGCAGATTGTATTCCGCCAAACCGCGCCGCCGCCGGGCCCGACGCCATTTGGCTTCGCCCGGGCCCATCGTGATCGGGTTCAGATCCGCCGTGCGCGCGCCGTTCATCACCGCGTCCACGGTGGAGCGCAGGCGATAGAGATTCTCCGCGTCCGCCTTGGAGCCGAACAACGAGACGCGACGGTTCGCGGTGGCGATCTTGCCGTCGGCGGTCATCGCCATGTTCACCAGCACATGCGGGCGATCCGAGGGAGGCGGTGTCTTCATTGCAGGAACATCGCGTCGCCGTAGCTGAAGAAGCGGTAGCGTTCGCGGACGGCTTCGGCATACGCCCGTAGAATCAAGGCGCGTCCCGACTCGGTTTCGTTGGGTGCGGCGAAGGCGCTGACCAGCATGAGCAATGTCGATTGCGGCAGGTGGAAGTTGGTGATCAACGCATCGACGACGAGGAACGGGCTGGGTGGACGCAGGAAGATCGAGGTGGTGCCGGGTCCCGCGACGATGGAGCCCGCGTGTTGCCGCGCCACGGACTCCAACACCCGCAGGGTCGTCGTGCCCACGGCGATGACGCGGCGTCCTTCGGCTTTGGCGTGTTGGATGGCTTCCGCCGTTTCCGAAGGGACGGAGAAGCGTTCTTCGTGCATCCGGTGTTCTTCCACGTTTTCGACCTTTACCGGCGCGAACGTGCCCAAGCCCACGTGCAGCGTGACGAAGCGGGTCTCGACGGAGTTTTGGCGAAGCTGATCGAGCAGTTCCGGCGTGAAGTGCAGTCCAGCAGTTGGCGCGGCGACGGAGCCGGTTGGACCTGCGTAAACGGTTTGGTAACGCGCTTTGTCCTCGGGCGAACTGTCCCCGGCTTCGCGACGGATGTAGGGCGGCAACGGCATTTCGCCCCATTGTTCGGCCAAGGATTCCAGGCCTTCCGCAGCCAACACACGGATGCGTCGATGGCCCTCGGGATTGATCTCCAAAACCTCCACGAGGGTTCCGGTCGGAGCTCCGGCATGATCGAGGAGTTCAATCTGTTTGCCGACCGGCGCGCGTTTCCCGGGACGCATCATCGTCCACCAAACATCGTCGGTGCAGGGGCGGACCAGGAGGATCTCGAAGCGGCCGCCGGTTTTCGGATCACGGGCGCGGAGACGGGCGGGGATGACCTTGGAGTCGTTGAAGACCAGCAGATCGCCGGGCTGGAGATGGTCGGGCAGCGCGGAAAAGCGTTCATGCCCGATGCGGCCGGTTTTCCGGCAGACGGTCATCAGGCGGGAATCATCCCTGCGGGCCAAGGGCTGCTGCGCGATCAGTTCCTCGGGCAGGGGATAGTCGAAGTCGCTCGTTCGCACCGGACGCAGCATCGCGGGGCGGGAAGCGGGAGCGCAAGAACCTGTCTGCCTCCGGTGGGGCAAGGTGGGGGAAACCCCGGTCTGGACGTTGGGAGCCGTGGTGCGAAGTGGGGGAGTTGTCGGGTCTAACCTTCGTCGGGAGACCGCGCTGAAGGATCGGCATTTGGAGCGAGCATCGTCTTTCTACCCCAACGTGGAGCTCGCGTGTCCTTTATTTGGGCGATTGTGTCCGGCTTCCTGAGATCCGCAGAGGTGTGATCAACCTGTGAACAACTTCAAAACCCACGGAATGGGAAAGAAATTGACCATCGTGTGGGAAAAAGTCTTAAGTTGGGGCGTTGTGGGGCCTTTAGGGGCTCATGTTGGGGCCCTGCGGATATGCCGGACACGCCGAAAGCCGAAAAAATCTTCAACTCCTCCTTCCCCATGAAGGTGGACGACAAGCGGCGTGTGCAGATCCCGGCGAAGTGGCGGCCGGAAGAGCCGGGGGCGGAACTGACGATCGTGCCGTGGGAGACCGCTCATGGCATCAGCCTCCGGGTGTTCCCGCAGGCGCAGTTCCTGAAGATGATCGAGAAGATCGAGGCCATGCCGGAAGGGTCGTTGGAGCGTGACGAGTTGTTGCGCAAGGTCGGCCGGAATTCGGAGCAGGTGACGATCGACTCCGCCGGACGGATCACGCTGCCGGAAGCAATGCTCAAGGCGGCCGGGCTGTCAACGAACACGGAGGCCATGCTCGTGGGCGTGGTGCGGGTGTTCGAGATCTGGAACCAGACCAGCTTCAGGGCCTCGGAGACCACGACGGCGCTGGGGCCGGCCAACTATCGGTTCATCGGATGAGGTGCGCATGAATCTGAAACGACTGCTCACAGTGGGTGGAAGCCTGGAATCCAGGAAGGGTGCGTCCGGCCGCTATCGGACCGCGCCGCCGGGGCTCTTGCCCAAGTTCGAACTGCGCGGCGACACCATCACGGCCATTCCGATGGAAGGCGTGGTGCCGGCGTCGCGTCCGGTGCTGAAAGATTCGCCCGGTCCGTTGTTCGACACGCTGAAGCCGCTCGAGACACCGACGGTCCAGCGGGCCGAGATCCGTCCGGTCCCGGCCGAAAAGCGCGTCGAAGCGCCAGTGGCTCCTGTTCCTGCCAATCCGTTTTCCGCCGCAGCCGAAGGACGTTCGGTGAAGCTGGGATTTTTCCGGACGCTGTTCGGTGCCTTGGGCGGGCTGTTCATCGAGGCGTTCTCCGGTCGGCGCAACCGCGTGCGGGCGCGCGGCGGGCGCGAGACGGTGCAGGGCGAGCTGGGCCTGGACTCGGTGAAGCCTCTGCGGAACGACCTGTCCGGTTCGGATTTCGAGATGGTCGCGGTGCCGGTGGCGAACCGGGCCCCGGGCCTGGTGGTGCGCGCTCCCGCAGTGGCCGCGACGGAGGCGAAGGCTCCGTTGCCCGCAGCGCCCCCCGAGCCGGCCACGCCGATCCGCAAGGACGGACAACTGATTGAAACCGGAGACTGAGCCATGCCCCGTGAGCGCGTTCCAGCACAGCCCGGTCCTGCTCGCGGAAGTGTTGGCGGCGCTCCAGCCGAAGGACGGCGGGATCTACGCCGACGGGACGCTGGGTGGCGCTGGTCACGCGGCAGCCATGCTGGAGGCGAGTCGCCCGACGGGATGGCTGTATGGGTCCGATCGCGATGGCGCCGCAGTCGCAGCGGCGACGGAGCGGTTGGCCGCGAGGTTCGCGGGACGGTTTGAGGTGCGCCGCGCGCGCTTCTCGGAGCTGGCCGATTGGGTGCCGCACGGAAGCTGCGACGGCGTGCTGCTGGACCTGGGCGTGAGTTCGCCGCAACTGGACCGCGCCGAGCGCGGGTTCAGCTTCCAGGCCGACGGTCCGCTGGACATGCGGATGGACGACCGGGACCGGACGACGGCGGCGGACCTGGTGAACGAACTGCCCGCCGCCGAGCTGGCGGACATTTTCTGGCGCTACGGCGACGAACGCGAATCGCGGCGGTTCGCCCGGGCCATCGAGCAGGACCGGCAGGTGCGGAAGTTCCGCACGACGCGCGACCTGGCGTCGTTGATAGAACGGCTGTCGCCCCGGGCCGGCAAGAAGTCGCACCCGGCCACGAAGGTGTTCCAGGCGCTGCGGATCGCGGTGAACGACGAGATCGGCGAAGTGGAGCGCGGGCTCGAAGGCGCGCTGGAGATTTTGAAGCCGGGCGGCCGGCTGGCGGTGATCACCTTCCACTCGTTGGAAGACCGGGTGGTGAAGCGGTTCGGCCAGCGGCTGGCGCGCGACTACGACGTGCCGGGCGAGGTCGATGTGCCCGAGCTGCGGACACCGCGCACCCCGACCGTGCGGCTGGTGCAGCGGAAGCCGGTGGTGCCCGGCGACGCGGAATTGCAGGCGAACCCGAGGGCGCGCAGCGCGCAGCTTCGGGTGATGGAAAAGATCTGAAATGGCCAAATACCGGAAAAACAGCGGCGACGCGGTGCGGTTCAGCACCGTGGCGCGGGTGCTTTTGCTCTGCCTCTTCTTCGGCGGCGCGGCCATCGGCTACGTGTGGCAGCAAGGCCAGCTGATGAAGCTCAACGTGCGACGCAAGGCCTTGGAGGCGTCCTTGGCCGACCTGCAGGTGCAGAACCGCCGCCGCAACGACCAATACGAGAGCCAGCTGTTTCCCAAGGCTCTGGAAGACCGGGTCCGTTCCATGAACCTGGACCTGGCTCCCCACAATCCCGCCCAGGTCGTTCGACTGGCGGAACCGGCGGCCGCCAATCCGGCCGCCGTGGCGGCCGGACCCCGGAAGTCCGAGACCCGCCTCGCGGCTTCGGCCGTCAATCCGTGAACCGGGCCCTCCCGCGGCGGATTCCCAGGAGGAACCGGCCGCTGCGGGAGACGCCCAGCGCACATGCCAACCGTGAAACCGCACCAGCAAACCACCCGGCGCATCGCGTTCTTCGCCGCGATGATGGTCGGCGGCCTGATGCTGCTCATGGCGCGGCTGGTCTATCTCCAGGTCTTCCGCCATGACCCCCTCGCGCAGAAGGCCGACAGGCAGGCGCGGCGCACCGTGGAGCGCCAGCCGATGCGCGGCGACATCCGCGACATCCGGGGCAATCCCCTCGCCGTTTCCCTTCCCGCCAAGACCGTCGCCATCGACCCCATGGCGCTCCACGGCCGCCATGCCGAGGCCGCCCGCGTCCTTGCGCCCATTCTGCGCGTCGAGGAGCAGGAGCTTCTCCAGCGCATCACGCCGCAGGTGCTCCGCACCACGAACGGCACGAACATCTACCGCCGCTACGTCGTGCTCCAGCGCAAGACCCCGCTGGAGGACTGCGCCCGCCTTGCGGCCGCCATGACGAACCTGCCGCCGGACTTCACGCCTCAGGAGCTTGCCGCGATGCCCTTCAAGACCCGGCAGAAGCGCAAGCTGCAATACGCCCAGGTGCGGAGCGGCTCCTTGATCTTCGAGGACGACCAGATCCGCCGCTATCCGGCCAAGACCCTCGCCGCCCAGATCATCGGCGCGACCTCGGCCAACCGCGAGCTGTCGGGGCTGCTCGGTCTGGAGCGCACCTTCAACGAGCGGCTCACCGGCGTCCCGGGTTGGATCACCTCCGAGCACGGCCGGGGCAGCAAGGGGGAATTGAGCCAATACCGCCGCTTGGACGTGGCGGCCCGCCCGGGGGAGAGCCTCGTGCTCACCATCGACTCCGGCGTGCAATACATCCTCGAGACCGAGATGGCCGAGCAGATGGCGAAGGTCCGCGCCAAGGGCATCACCGGCATCGTCCTCCGGCCCAAGACCGGGGAAATCCTCGCGATGGCCACGCACCCCACGTTCGATCCGAACGACATCCGGGGCGACGCCACGAACCACTTCCGCCCCCGCGCGATCACGGACCAATACGAGCCCGGCTCCACCTTCAAGGCGATGGTCGTCGCGGCCGCACTGAACGAGGGGAAGGTTTCCCTCCAAGACAAGATCTTCTGCGAGAACGGCGCCTTCCGTTACGGCGGGCGCACGCTCCACGACACCAGCGGCCACGGGACCCTGACCGTCGAGGAGATCATCGAGAAATCCTCCAACATCGGGGCCGCCAAGATCGGCCTCATGCTCGGGGAGGAATCGCTCGTGGACTACATCGACGCCTTCGGCTTCGGCCGCCGCACCGGGCTCACCCTGCCGGACGAGGCCTCGGGCATGGTCCACCGGCCGGGCAGCCGCTGGTGGAACGGCCTGAGCATCGTGCAGCTCCCCATGGGCCACGGTCTCGCTGTCACGCCGCTGCAGATGGCGGTCTCGATGGCGGCCATCGCCAACGAGGGCCGGTTGATGCAGCCGATCCTCGTGGACCGGATCGAGGACCATCAGGGCGAGGTCGTGGTCCGCACGCCCCGGCGCATGGTCCGCCAGGTGGTGACGCCGGAGGCGGCCAAACAGATGGTGCAGGCGCTCAAGAGCCCGCTGCTCACCGGCACGGCCAAGGCGGCGCGGGTCGAGGGCTTCACCGTGGCGGGCAAGACCGGCACCGCGCAGAAGCCCGAGGGCGGCACCTATTCCAAGACCGCGTTCTACTCGTCCTTCATCGGCTTCCTCCCGGCGGACGATCCGGAGCTGCTCATCGCCATCATCGTGGACGAGCCGGCCTACGATCCGGTCCACAAGTATCACCAGGGCGGCAAGGCCGCCGCGCCCGCGTTCAAGGCCGTGGCCGAGCGCGCCGCGAACTACCTCAACCTCAAGCCCGATCTCCAGACCAACAGTCTGATCGCCCCGGTCGTCGTGGCCGGGAACCACTGACATGCTGCTCCGACAAATCGTCACCGCGCTGGCACCGACCGCGATCCAGGGTTCGCTGAACCACCCGATCACGGCCATCGCCACGGACACGCGCCGCGTCGTGCGTGGGGCGCTCTTCATCGCCACGAACCTCGACACCGAGGCCGGCTTCGAACGGGCCAACGAGGCTGTCGATCGCGGCGCCGCCGCCGTGGTCTGCCGCGACGGCGACTTCGTGACCGCGCGCGTCACCCGGGTGCGCGTCGCCGATCCGCGCGAGGCCGTGGCCCGGGCCGCCGCCGCCTTCCACGGCCATCCCGCCGCCCGGCTGGAGATCGTCCGCCTCAAGTCCGGCTCCGACACCGCCGTGTCCGCCTTCCAGGCCCGCCAGCTCCTGGAGCGGGACGGGCGCAAGGTCGGCCTCGTCAGCTCGCTCGGCTGCTGGGTCGGCGACCGCTTCGTGCCCCCGCCCCCGAGCGGCTTCGACGGCATCGAGGTCCAGCGGCTCCTCGGCGAGATGGTGAAGTCCGGCTGCAAGGTCTGTGTCGTCGAGGGCCGCGTCGCTTCCCCCGTGATGATCTTCGGTTCCGCCGCCGCGCGCTGGCGGGAAGTGGACAGCCTGGCCGAGGCCGCCGGCGATCCCTCCAGCGCCGTGCCCCGGAACCAGCGCTTCTACGAGCCGCGCCAACGCGCGGTGACTCCGCCCGCACCGGGATGCGCCGAACGCATCCAGGCGGGCCAGGACTTCTCCGTGGTGGTGGACCGCAGCGCGACCTCGGCGCGCCTCGCCGCCGTGCTCAACGTCATGCGCCAGCAGAGCCAGGGCCGGCTCTACCTCGTCTTCGGGGCCAAGGCCGCCCACGCGCCGGAGATGCGCCAGGCCTTCGGGCTCGTGGCCGCGAAGCTGGCCGACGCCGCCTGGATCACGACGGACGATCCCGAGAAGGTCCGCCCCGAATTTCTCGCCGCCGATCTCGCCTCCGCCTGGAAGGCCGTCCGTGCCGACGGCCCCACGTTCATCGCCGACCGCACCGCCGCCATCCACGCCGCGCTGACCGAGGCGCGGGCCGGGGACGCCGTGCTCATCGCGGGAAAGGGCGCGGAAACGATCCAGCGCCTGGGCGACACCATCGTGCCCTTCGACGACCGCGCCTGCGCGCGGGTCTTCCTGGAGCGCGAACAGGATCGCAACAACTGGATGCTCGACCGCCTGCTCCCGGCGGGAAGC
>CBFGQE010000074.1:0-10116 GCA_965650815.1 uncultured bacterium | reverse complement strand
GGAAGCGTCTCCACCAGCGAATGGAACCGCGCCTCGGACTGGCGCAAAGCGGCCTCCTTCGCCTTCAACTCGGTGATGTCCTTGGAAATGCCGAAGGTGCCGATGATCTCCCCCTTGGCGTCGCGCAGCGGCATCTTGGAGGAAAGCACCCACGTCACGCGGCCGTCGGGCCAGACCTCGCGCTCCTCGATCCCGGCCAAGGGCCGCCCCGTCTCCATGATCCGCTGCTCGTCGGCGAAGGCCTTGCGCGCGTGTTCCGGGCCGAAGCAGTCGAAGTCCGTCGTGCCGATGACCTCGTCGGGCGTCTGCGCGCCCTTGCGCCGGGCGTTGTAGTCGCTCACCCGGAGGTTCCGGCCTTCGCGGTCCTTGAAATAGATGCTGTCGGTCGCGCCCCGCAGCAGGGCCCGGAGCAGCAGTTGTTCGCGCTCCAGTTCGGACTGCGCCTCCTCGCGGCGGCGGATCTCCGCGAGCATCTGCACCGTGCGCTCCTGCAGCCGTTCGTCCAGCGCCTGGCGGGCGGCCAGCAGCTCGCGGTATTGGCGGCGGTTCCGGTGGGCCGAGCGGAAGGCGAAGGCGGCGACCAGCACCAGCACGGAGAACACCACCGCGCACCACGGCGTAACCACGCCCAGGGCGGTCGGCGAACCTTCGGGGCCGGTAGCCGCCCGGGCCAGCGGGCCGGGACCGAGCAACAGCAGGCCGGTCGCCCAAGCGGCCAGCGACGCTCCAGATAGGTGGATGTCGAGCGGCTCCGGCGCGGGGCCGGCTGCGGAAACCTGGTTCTTCGTGGTGTCCATCAGGGTGATTGCAGATAGGTCGGCAGGATGGATTCCCGGCTTAAGCCCCCTGTTCGGCGGGGGTTGGGTCGGGGTCCCGCTGAGGATTCAACTCCTATTCGATACAATTTATGCCACTTGCCACCGGAAACGGGCGTCCTAGAGATTCAGGGACTACTCACATGAAAAGCTGCAAACTCCTATCCCGGTTCCTGGCCGTGGCCCTCTTCCTCTGGGCTGTCGGCACGTCGCTGGCCGCCGATCCGCTCCGCGTCTTCATCCGCGGCGGCGTGAAAACCCACGGGCCGAACCAGCACGACCATCCCCGTTTCCTGGGCGACTGGTCCAAGCTCCTCAACGAGCGCGGCCTGAAGGCCGGCGGGAGCATGAAGTTCCCCACCGCCGACGAGTTGGGCGCGACCGACGTCCTGGTGATCTACGCCGCCGACGGCATGAACATCCAGGGCCAGGACCGCACCAACCTGGAGACCTTCCTCAAGCGCGGCGGCGGCCTCGTGGTCATCCATGACGGCGTCGTCTCCGCCGACCAGCACGCCTGGGCCAAGTCCATCATCGGCGGCGCCTGGGTCTGGAAACAGTTCGCCGGCGACAAGAAACCCACCGAATGGGTCGAGGGTCTGGTCGGCCTCTACTTCGTCGATCAGGAACACCCCATCACCCGGGGCGTCTCCAACTTCGACTGGAAGGACGAGGTCTATAACGTGATGGACATGGCGGACGACGCCCGTGTCCTCGCCACCAGCTTCACCGACGTCTTCAACATCTGGCCCCAGCTCTGGACCTACGAGAAGACCCTCGGCGGCGGCTCGGCCCCCTATCGCGCGTTCGTCAGCCTGCCCGGCCACGAATACGACGTCTTCAACACCCCCCACTACCGCGCCATCCTGCTGCGCGGCATCGCCTGGGCGGGCAAGCGCGCCAACCCCGACGAGTTCTGCACCAAGGAAGAGCTGGCCTCGCTCCGGTATCCCGAAGGCGGCCCCGTGCCCGCCAAGAAGGCCGTCACCCAGCTCAATCTCCATCCCGAGTTCAACGTCACCCTCGCCGCCGACGAAAACGCCGCCGAGAAGATCATGTCCCTCGATTGGGACGCGCAGGGCCGTCTCTGGGTCGTCGAAACGCCCGAGTATCCCGGCGGTCGCGACATCAACAAGAACGACGCCCCGACCCGCCCCTATTGGAAGCTCGATCCCTCCAAGTATCCCGTTGGCGGCAAGGAACCACGCCAGCCCAAGGACAAGGTCTCCATCCTTGAGGATCTCGACGGCGACGGCTTCGTGGACAAGAAGACGGTCTGGGCCGAGGGCCTGGAGCTGCCCACCTCGCTCGTCTTCTGGAAGGACGGCGTGATCGTCGCCCAGGCACCGGATATCTTCTGGATTCGCGACACGAACGGCGACGGCAAGGCCGACAAGACCGAGATCCTCTACACCGGCTTCGGCACCTTCGACACCCACGCCGTGATCAACAACCTCGTCTGGGGTCCGGACGGCTTCGTTTACGGCACCATCGGCTACACCCGGGGCAAGGACGTCCGCTCGCCGCTGACCGGCAAGAAATTTGGCGACATCGCCGCCGGCGTCTATCGCTTCCGCCCCGACGGTTCCCTGCTCGAACAGGTCGCCGCCCTCGGCTGCAACACTTGGGGCGTCGATGTCGCGCCGGACGGCGAGGTGTTCTTCAGCACCGCGACCTGCGGCGAGCCGATCAACCACGTCATCCTGCCCGAGACCTACTTGGCCAAGGGCAGCGTCGGCGGGATCAAGGCCTACAAGAACATCATCGAGGAAAACAAAATCTTCCCGCCCATCAAACACACCCGCACGCCCTACGTGCAGATCGACTGGGTCGGTGCCTGGACCGCCGCCGCCGGAGCCACCATCTATGACGGTGGTGCGTGGCCGGCCAAGTGGGCTCCGGACAACCGCTACTCGTTCTTCATGAGCGAGGCCACGATGCACCTCTTCCACCACGAGTTCCTCGACCCCAACGGCGTCACCTACCAGGGCCGCAAGGAGGACAGCCGCAAGCAGGCCCACTTCCTCACCGCCACGGACTACTGGTTCCGTCCCATCCACAGCCGCGTCGGCCCCGACGGCGCGCTCTACGTGGTGGACTTCTACAACCAGATCGCCGTCCACAACGACACCCGCGGCCCCAACCACGGCGCGCGCAACGCCGCCACCCGGCCCGACCGCGACCACCACTTCACCCGCCTCTACCGCGTGCAGCACAAGGAAGCCTCCAAGCTCCCCGCCTACACGCTCGACAAGTCCAAGCCCGCCGAACTGGTCAAGATGCTCGAACACCCCAACGGCTGGGTCCGCGACACCGCCAACCGTTTGCTGAACGAAACCCAGCCCGCGTCCGCCGCTCCGGCGCTCGCCACCCTGGCCAAGTCCGGCTCCAGCCGTTACGGACGCCTCCAGGCGCTCTACGCCTTGAACAACCTCGGCAAGCTCGACGCCGCCACGGTCGAAACCGGCCTCAAGGACAGCGACGCCGCCGTCCGCAAGACCGCCGCCCGCCTCGGTGGCGAGATCGGCAACGCTTCTTCCGCCAAGTCGCTGGAAGCCCTGCTGAAGGATGAAAACCAGCGCGTCCGCATCAACGCCCTGATCGCGCTCGGCAACCTCCCGGCTTCCCGCGAGATCGCCGATGCCATCGTCGCCGCTTGGCCCACGTTGAAGGACCCCTACCTCGAATCCGCCGCGCTCGGCACCGCTTCGAAGAACCCGCTGGTCTATGTCGAAGCCGCCCTGGCCGCGAAGCAGCCCGAGACCGTCTCCGGCCTCGTCCCGCATCTCGCCAAGCTCGTGGCCAACCAGGACGCCGCCGCCGGCGCGCAGTTCGTCCAGCTCGTCGCTTCCCGTCCGGCCGAAGCCGGCGAATTGAAGCGCCAGGCCATCGAAGGGTTCTCCGCCGCGCTCGGCTCCGGCAAGGTGCCCGCCTGGTCCCCCGCCTTGTCCGAGGCCTTGAAGGCGCTGCTCGCCGATGAACGGACCGCCGGTGCCGTTCTCCCGCTCGTCGCCCGTTGGGACACCAAGAGCGAGTTGACCGCCGCCGTGAAGCCCGCCGTGGCCAAGGCCGAAGCCCAGCTCGCCAACACCTCGTTGCCCGACGCCGTCCGGGGCCAGGTCGCCGCGAACCTCATCGGCGTCTGGAAGATGGACGCCTCGATCATCCCCGCCGTCACCGCCATCCTCGGCGGCGACGCCAGCCCCGCGTTGAAGCGCCGCATCGTCGAGGTGCTCGGCTCCGAGCCCGAGGCCGCCACCAGCCTCGTCGGCGTCCTCTCCAAGCTCCCCGGGGAGTTGGTCGAGCCCGCCTTCGGCCAGATCGTGAAGCGCGCCGACTCCGTCAACGCCCTGTTGACCGCGTTGGCCGACAAGAAGATCGAGCTGACCACGCTCGGACCCGCCCGCCAGCATCGCCTGCGCACCCATCCGGACGCGGCCATCGCCAAGCGCGCGAACGAGGTCATCGAAACCCTCAAGGGCCCCGAGACCCAGCAGAAGGACGCCCTCATCGCCCAGCTCGCCCCCGTGGCCGTCACCACCGGCAACGCGGCGAACGGAAAGACGCTCTACACCGCGAACTGCGCCGGTTGCCATGTCTTCAAGGGCGAGGGCAGCAACCTCGCGCCCGACCTCACCGGCATGGGTTCCCACGGCCCGCACGACCTGCTGGTCCACATCATCGACCCGAACCGCCTCGTGGAACCGAACTTCGTCTCCGTCGCCGTCGAGACCAAGGACGGCGAAGTCTATGACGGCATCGTGGAACGCGAGAACCGCAACGAGCTGGTGCTCCGCAACGCCTCCGGCACCGTCACCGTCCGCAAGGACACCATCGCCAGCCGCGAAAGCTCCGGCCGGTCGCTCATGCCCGAGGGCTTCGAGCAGCTCGGGGCCGAGGGTCTGCGCGACCTCCTCACCTACCTCTGCGCGGACGACAACAAGTTCCGCGTGATCGACCTCAGCAAGGCCTTCACCGCGAACGCCTCCCAGGGCCTCTTCCACAACCCCGAGGACAAGGGCGAGTCGCTGAACTTCCGCAAATACGGCCTGCTCACCGTGGACGGCGTGCCGTTCGACGTCGTCAGCCCGCTCAAGGCCGTGGCCAACGTGGTCATGCTCAAGGGCGGCCCCGACGACTCCATCCCCCGCAAGAGCATGCCCCAGCAGGTCGAGGTCAAGGTCGGCCTCGCCGCCAGCCGCCTGCACTTCCTCGGCAACAGTGGTCCGTGGGCCTACCCCTACGCCAACGACAAGACGTTGAAGGCGTTCCAGGCCACCCTGCACTTCGCCGACGGCAAGACCCAGGAGATCGTCCTGCGCAACGGCGTGGAAGTCGCCGACTACCTCGGCGAAAACGACGTGCCCGGCTCCAAGCGCCACCCCGACCTCACCGAGCGCAACAAGCAGGTGCGCACCCTCGCCCGCCGCGTGACGAACACCAACGTCATCGAGAAGATCACCATGAAGAGCTTCGACAACATCGTTTCCCCGATGCTCTTCGCCATCACCGCCGAGTTGCCCGGCCACGGCGACCTGAAGGACGAGCCCCCGGTCGCCAGTGCCGACACCCCGCTGCCGCCCGCCGCGAAGTTCCAGTGGGCCGCCACCGGCATCAAGACGTTCATCTGGGGCGGCGGTTCGTCCCATGACTTCGGCCGCTGGTTCAACCTCGCCGACAAGAAGACGCTCGAAGAAGACGGCTTCGCCACCGTGAACTACACCGAGAAGCAGGACGTCGCCGCCGCCAACCTCGACGACGCCGATGTCCTCGTCTTCAACACCAACATCGCCATCGACAAGCCGGAACTGCGCAAGCAGCTCCTGGACTTCGCCAAGGCCGGCAAGGGCATCGTCTTCGTCCACGCCGGCGTCTGGGCCAACAACCGCAACTGGCCAGAGATCCACACGGAGCTCATCGCCGGCATGACCCGCGGCCACGACCGCTTCGGCGAGTTCGAGGTCACCGTCTCGAACACCGAACATCCGGTGACGAAGGGCGTGCCCGCCAAGTTCAAGATCACCGACGAGCTCTACTACCAGGTCATGGACACCAGCGTGACCCAGGCCGAGGTGCTCGCCAGCGCCACCAGCCCGCAGAACGGGAAGACCTACCCCCAGGTCTGGATCGTGAAACATCCGCAGGCCCGCATCGTCGCCATCACCCTGGGCCACGACGGCCTGGCCCACGACCACCCCGCCTACAAGACCCTCCTCCGCAACGCGGTGAAGTGGACGGCCAAGAAGGACTGATCCGCCGCTGAAAATCACCAGGCCCCGGAGGCAACTCCGGGGCCTTTTTCCTTGCCCCCGTAGCGGCGAACGGAAGTTCGCCGCCATTCAAAGGAGTGCCGACCGTCCCGTCGGCGTGGCCATCCGGCATCGGGTATCCGGCATCCGTTTCCCCCTCCGCACAATTCCCCGTTCGGTTTCGCCTCCCGGCGGGAACTCCCTTACGAAACTGTTTATGGACGATCACGAACTGCTGCGGGCGTTTGCGCGGAACCGGTCGGAGAAGGCCTTCCGCCAATTGGTGGAACGGCACCTCCGCCTCGTCTATGCCGCCGCCCACCGGATCGTCCGCGACCCGCATCTCGCCGAGGAAGTGGCGCAGAACGTTTTCACCCTGCTGGCCCAAAAGGCCGGGGAGATCGTTCCGCCGCAGGTCGTGGCCGGGTGGCTCTACAACTCCACGCGCCACCTGGCCATGCACTGCGTCCGCGGCGAACAGCGCCGCCGCGAACGCGAACAAGCCGCCGTCGCCATGCAAGCCCTCACCGACTCCGACGGCGATGCCCGCTTCGTCGCCGAACACCTGGAAGAAGCCCTCGCCGAACTCGACCCCGCCGACCGCGACGCGCTCGTCCTCCGCTACCTCGACGACCGCAGCCTGCGCGACGTCGGCCAGGAACTCGGCGTGGGCGAAGACGCCGCGCGGATGCGCGTGAACCGGGCGATGGAGCGCATCCGCGCCGTCTTCCAGCGCCGGGGAGCCACCGTGACCGCCGTCGGGTTCGCCGCCGCTGTCACTTCCGTTTCGGCCGCCCCTCCAGCCGGGCTGGCCGTGTCCGTCACCTCGGCCGTGCTGGCGGCCACCGCTTCCACCGCCGTTACCCAAGGAGTCCTCATGCACTGGTTCAGCACCCAAACCGCCGTCGTCGCCACCACCGTCGCCGTCCTGACCGGCACCGGCACCTACCTCATCCAGAGCCGCGAATCCGCCCGCCTCCGGCAATCGGTCGCAGGTCTGGTGCAGCAGCAAGAGACCGCCCAATCCGACCTCGAAGCCGCTCAAACAAAGATCGCTTCTTTGACCGAGACGATCCGCTTGATGGGAGAGACGCAGGACGAAATGAACGCTCTGCGGGCGGAGAATCTCCGCCTGAAACAAGCGCCGAGCGAAAACGCCCAGCTTCTTGCCCAGTTGGAGGAAGCCAAGCGGACAATCCAAGAGATGGCCGACAGCGCCGCCCAACGCGAAGCCGAAGAAATTTCCCATGCGACCCGTGCCGAACGGGTCAACCTGCTCAAGGTAGTTGGAACAGCCGCTCGGCTATTCTTCGAAGACCACAAGCGGTATCCGAAAGATTTGTTGGAGCTGCAGAATTTGGAGAGCTTCCCAGAAAGCTTCTCCAGAACCACGGAACTGATGCCGAACACCACAAGCCTAGCGGTCGATCAGCCAGATTTCATCGTTTGTCGCGAGAAACAGCCTCGCCAGCTACCGGACGGCAGCTGGGAACGCGCCTACGGTTTCGTGGACGGCAGCGTGCAAACGATCAAACAGGACTCCCCCGACTTCTCCGCCTTCGAGGCCAAACACAGCCCGCCTCGCTAGGCTCCAGCCGCCCCAGTTCGCGCCGCCCCGGAGCCCATGCTCCGGGGCGTTCTGCTTGGGCAACGACTTGCAGGCTGCAAACCGGGCGCGCCCTCCCTCCGACACTCTGCACGCGGTCCTTGGCCACAAGTCCCGATCCAGCCCCGTTTTCGCCGCGGTTCCCGCTCTTTTCGCCCGATTTCACCGCTGGCACGTGCCCGGCTGATCAGGAAGCGTCCGGAGAAGCGTGGAACCGAGGCGCGGTTCACACCCCGAACCCCGCAAGCATGGCGAGCTTCGCCGTCCGCTTCTCCGGACCCGTGCAACCTTCAACCCGAACCGAGCCATGACCGCCTGCGCCACCTGTGGAAACACCTACGACAAACCGATCGAGGTGAAGCTCGACGGCAAGAGCTTCGCCTTCGATTCGTTCGAGTGCGCCATCCACCTGCTGGCCCCGGTCTGCCCGCACTGCCACTGCCGGATCATCGGCCACGGCGTGCAGGTGGGCGACAAGGTGTATTGCTGCGCCCATTGCGCGCGCCTGACCGGCTCGCCCGCGATCAACGACCGAACCTGAAAGGCCCCCGTCCCATGAAGAAGACCGTCCCTCCGCAGCCCCATCGGATCACCGTCGCCACCTTTGACCGGCTGGAAGCCGCCCAGTCCTTTCGCCACCACCTCGCGGAACGGATCATCCCGTCGGCCTTGGTGGACGAACGGAACGCGCAGCGTTTCTGGTTCCTCGCGCCGCGCCGCTCGGGCGTGCATGTGCAGGTGGAACCGGAATTGGCCAGATCGGCCCGGACGCACCTGGCGCTCTGGGAGCAAGGCGTCCCGGCCAGCGAACGCCCGATCCGTTGTCCGCACTGCGATTCCTCCCGGGTCGAGTTTCCGCAACTGGGCCGGAACTTCATCCTGCCCACGCTGATGGGCCACTTGGCCGTGGCGCTCGGCCTGCAGAAACGCCGCCACTACTGCCAGGACTGCCATGAGACCTGGCCGGAAACCGAGGAGACTCCGGCCGTGTTGTCGGGAGAACCCCGGCCGGGATCGACCTGAAGTCCCGCCGGTTTGCGCCAAGGGCGCTGTTGCCACCGTCGATGGCACGTCCCCTTCCCGCAGCGCCGATTGCCGGAGTCTGCGCGTCCCTGTGGAACGGCCGTAGTTGTCCCCACCGCGCTTTCCGCTACGCTGCGCGCCGACATGTCCGCCCGCAGTTTCTCGACCGACTCGCCGTTCGCCGCCCGTTCCCGCTCCGCCTGGGAGATCGTGCGGCGCGTCGCCCGTTATCTCCGGCCCTACAAGCTCTACGCCCTTGGCACCATCGCCTGCGCCGTGGTTTCGCTGGCCGCGTCGTTCGCCTTTCCCCTGCTCACCCAGCACGTGATCAACGACGTGATCGGCGAGCAACGCGCCGACCTGCTGCTCCCGGCCATCCTCGGCGTGATCGGGGCGTTCTTCGCGCGCGACGTGTTCAACGCGATCCGCATCCAGCTCAACAACCACTTCGAGCAGCATGTCATCTTCGACATGCGCCGCGACCTCTACGGCCGCCTGCAGCGCCTGCCCGCGGGCTACTTCGACAACCACGCCTCGGGCGACCTGATGACGCGCGTGCTGGAGGACGTCAACGCCGTGGAGCGCTTGCTGATCGACGGCACGGAACAGGGCACCGTGGCCGTGCTGAGCATCGTCGGCGTCACCGGCATCCTGCTCTGGCAAAACCCCGTCTTGGCCGGAGTGGCCATGATCCCCATCCCGCTGCTCATCGCGGGCGCGCTCTGGTATACGCTCACGGCCCACCGCCGTTACCGCGTCCAGCGCCAGGCCTCTTCCGCGATGAACGCCCTGCTCATGGACAACCTCCAGGGCGTCCGCGCGATCAAGTCCTTCGGCCGCGAAGCCCACGAGGACCGGCGCTTCGCCGACAAGGCCGAAGGGCTGCGCCAAGGCACGCTCGTGGTGATGAAGGCGTGGTCGATCTATTCGCCCGCGATGGCTTTCTGCACCGCGCTCGGCTCCGCGCTGGTGCTCTGGGTGGGTGGACGGCAAGTGATCGAGGGGACGATGAAGCTCGGCGATCTTGTCGGGTTCCTCTTCTTCCTCGCGCTCTTCTACGAACCGATCGGGCGTCTGCACGGATTGAACCAGATGCTCCAATCCGCCCGCGCCGCCGGCGAACGCGTCTTCGACATCCTCGACGCGCCGATCGAGCGGGAAGCCGCAGGTCCGGCTTCTAGCCCGGCGAATTCCCGGGCTTCATCCTCTTCTTGGAAAGCCCGGGGCGAGGTCCGCTTCGACCAAGTCGGATTCCACTACGCCCCCGGCCAGCCGGTGCTGAAGGACATTTCCCTCCATGCGAAACCGGGCGAGATGATCGCGCTCGTCGGTCCCACCGGTGCGGGCAAAACCACGCTCGCCGCCTTGCTCCCCGCCTTCTACGAAGCCACCGAAGGCCGGATCACCGTCGATGGACGCGACA
>CBFGQE010000073.1:0-10309 GCA_965650815.1 uncultured bacterium | reverse complement strand
GCGCAGCCTGCCGGGGGACCGCCGTGAAACAAAGCGGAAAGGCATCGGGTGAAGAACGACAAAGCCCGAAGGCCGTGGGAAATGCCTGCCACAGATTAGGCGGAACGGATCGAAGGCCTTTTCAACTTATCCGCCGGTTCGCTGGGGCTTTGTTCAGACCTTGGCCGGGTTTTGGGCCTGGGCGATGCGGTGCTGGGCGCGCAGGAGCGCCTCGCGCAGATGATCCAAGCCCACGGGCTTGCTCACGTAGTCGTCCATGTCGGCGGCGAGGCACAGCTCGCGGTCGCCCTGCATGGCGTTGGCCGTCATGGCGATGATCTGGAGCCGGGCGGGCCCCGCGCCGGACCGCAGCCCGAGCCGCCGGATCTCGCGGGTGGTCTCGTAACCGTCCATCTCCGGCATCTGGCAATCCATCAGCACCACGTCGTAGTCCGCGCGGTCGAGCGCCCGCAGCGCCTCCAGGCCGGAGGCGACGACGTCCACGGCGCAGCCGATCTTGGCGAGCTGTTTCCGGGCGACCATCTGGTTCACGGCGTTGTCCTCGGCGAGGAGCACGCGGAGCGGGAGCTTCGCGGCGGAATCGGCCGCCGGAGTCGGCGCGAGGCGTCTGGAACCGGCCCGTTCATCGGTGCCGGCCGGGGACGCCTTCTGCCGCTCCAGCTGCACGGTGAACCAGAAGGTCGAGCCCGTGCCGGGGTCGCTGCGGAGCCCGATCTCGCCGCCCATCAGCTCCACGAGCTGGCGGGAGATGGCCAGCCCGAGCCCGGTGCCGCCGAACCGGCGCGTGGTGGAGCCGTCGGCCTGGACAAAGGGCTGGAAAAGCCGGGCCTGCGCGGCCTCGGAGATCCCGATGCCGGTGTCCGTCACCTCGAAGCGCAGGCGGGCGTGGGTTCCGGTGGCCGATTCCAGGGCCACGCGGATCGAGACGCCGCCGCGCTCGGTGAACTTGATGGCGTTGCCCGCCAGGTTCAGCAGCACCTGGCGCAACCGGCCCGCGTCGCCGCGCAGCGCCGTCGGAACATCGGGCGCGAGCTCGTGGCGGAGACCGATGCGTTTCTGCTCGGCACGCGGCCGCAGGAGATCGACGGCCTCGCGCACCGCGTCGCCCAGGTCGAAGTCCAGCGTCTCGAAGGAGAGCTTGCCGGCCTCGATCTTGGAGAAGTCCAGGATGTCGTTGATCACGGTGAGCAGCAGGTCGCCGCTGGACTGGATGGTGCGGACGAAGTCCCGCTGTTCCGCGGTCAACGGGGTGTCGAGCAGCAGGTGGCTCATGCCGACGACGCCGTTCATGGGGGTGCGGATCTCGTGCGACATGTTCGCGAGGAACTGGCTCTTGGCGCGGTTCGCCTCCTCGGCCACGGCGGCGGCGTCCCTCAGCTCGGCGGTGCGCTCGGCCACGCGCCGTTCCAGCTCCTCCTTCGCCTGTTGGAGCCCGAGCTCGGCCCGGCGGCGTTCTTCGAGCAGGGATTTCAGCATGGCGTTCCTCCGGCGGAGATGCAGCGCGCCGGCCGCGGCCACGAAGCCGACCAGCGCCGCGCCGATCGCGCCGCCGACCAGCCGCTCGGGCGTCAGCCAGCCCGGAGCTTCCAGCACCCGGATATCCGAAACGTCGCGCAGCAGCAGGGACACCTGGCCGGGGCGGCGTTCCCGTTCCGGCCGCAGCGTGTAAACGCCGGTCAACCGCAGACGGCTGCCTTTCCGGTAGCCGCGCCGGGAGTCCGGCGGCGTCCCGCGCAGCTCGGCCATCGCCTGGGTCCGGCCGTCGTGCACCGACAGGAAAAGCCCGCGCGAGGTCCAAGTCGCCTCGTCCAGCGCCACGTCCACCTCGATCAACTGGCCGTCGTCGCTGGAGAAAAGCGTCCCCTCGTCGAGCGGCCGGGGAAACTCGCCGTTCTCCCCCCGCCAAGCCACGGGCGGCGTCCCCCGCTCCAGCTCGCGGACCATCCCGTGCTCCAGGCGCGGGGAGATCGGCCCCGGAGCCGGAAAGCCGACCACATCGACCACCGTTCCCGGCGGCAGGGCCCGCTCCGTCCGAGCCTCGACGTGCAGCCGCTGGTCTCCGACGCGCAACCGGAGCCCGCTTTGCGGATCGTGCCAGAGCACGACGCCCTGCATCCGCACCCGGTGGCCCGGATGGGGATTGGAGAAGCCGAAGAGGTCCGATGGCGTGGAGAGGGCAAAGGCGAACGGGTCCGGCCGCGCGGGGACCAGCACCTCCACGTCGGCCAAGGTCCGCGCGTGGATCAGCGGCTGCATGAGCTGCCGGTCGCCGTTGCTCACGGTGGCGAAGGCGCCGCGCACCCGCACCCGCGCGTCCACCAGCGGATCGACCGGGCCGTTCGTCCCCGGATCGACCAGCACCCGCACGGCATGGTTGCCCACGTGCAGGTCCAGCTCGCGCAGCGACGATTCCGGATCGTCCCGGCTGGGTCCCACGCTGTGGACCACGCCGTCGAGCTCCACCCAAGCGCAGTCCAACAGGCCCCAGAGCAGATCCTCGGAGCTCGGGCTCACGGGCTCGGGCATCGATCCCCGGTGCAGCCAGCGCATGTGCGCGGGGGTCATGCCGTCGATCGAACCGGAGATGACCGGCGAGAATCCGCCGGGATTGGAATAGCCTTCGATCTCCACCACGTCGCCCGGTTCCGCGTGGAAGGCCGGATCGGCGGGGCCGACGACGAAGATCGCCGCCGTGTCGTCCTGCACGAACCAGCCCCGGTCCGTGACCAACACCGTGGCCCGCACCAGCACGCGGCGCGGTTCCGCCGCCTCGTCCACCGACAGCCGCTTGATGTCGGCGATGCGGGTGAGGACCGGTTTGGCTCCCTCTTCCAGGGCCTGGGCACAAGCCAGCGACGCGCCCCACAGCACGCCTACCCACGCGACGAGGCGGTGGACGGCGGGACGAAGTGAACGGAGCGGTTGCATGGCCGGGCCCGGCCGAAGCCGAGTGTCTCAAAGGAACTCATCGGCAGAACCCGACCGTCACTTAACGGCGACCCGCCCCCTTGCCCAAAACCTTGCCGAAGAACCGGCTGACGAACCCCTCGCCGAGCCGACGGGAGAACATCGCCACCGGAAGCCCGGGCCTGTTTTTCGGGACGAGCGGCGAAGGACGCGGGAAAGGCGCGGCGGATTCAATGGGGGCCAACTTTTTACAAGAACAATTTTTGAAACTCCCGGGCCGCTGCGGGGTCGATAGCTGAGGAAAAAGAAAACGGAAAACAACAACTCGGCAGGAAAGAGGGACCCGAAACATGAACCACGACGCCACGCCCCGCAAAGTCATCGCCCAGATCCGCCACGCCTGCGACGGCCGGCTCCTGCACCAGCCGGTGCGGCTCTTGGCGACGCCGCGCCACCTGCGGCGGCGGGGCCTCAGCAAGGCCGCGTGCGAGCTGCGCCAATTGCAGCGGGAGGCACGCTTCCAGATCACGGCGG
This sequence comes from uncultured bacterium, assembly GCA_965650815.1. GTDB lineage: Bacteria > Verrucomicrobiota > Verrucomicrobiia > Limisphaerales > CANJSG01 > CANJSG01. The sequence continues at coordinate 6,868 of CBFGQE010000073.1, read as the reverse complement.
TCGCGGTGCTCGGCACTTTGGCCATTCTCTTCGTCACCGCGCTGGCCGTTGTGACGGTGGGCGACGCCACCGGTCTGGTGCCCAAGCTGGGCCAGGGCCTCGCCGCCATCGAACGCTTCGTCACCGGATTGATCTCCTGATCCACCCCGAAGACCCGCCCAAGTTTCGTCCGCTCCCCGGCAAACGCCGTGGAGCGGATTTTTTCTCCGCAGGCGATGAACCCTGGCAGGACGGCCCAATGCCGGGCCGCTCCAACCATCGATCATCGCATGAAAAAGAACCTTGGAGCCGGAGACCGTGGGCTGCGCATCAGCCTGGGCTTGGGAATCCTGCTGGTCGGCGCGGCGTTTTGGAGCCCGTGGGGGCTGGTGGGACTGGTGCCGTTGCTTACCGGGATCGCCGGATTTTGCCCGGCCTATTGCCCGCTGAAGATCTCGACCTGCCACAACTGCGGAAAGTGAGCGGACGTTTTCCGCCAAGCTTCCTGCCGATCCTGGATCTTCTTTTGGCCCTGCTTGGGAAGAACGGGGTGCGGAGCAAGAACGGGAAGAGGCCGGACAAATGCACCGCCGTCTTGGCAAAGGGCCGAACGGCGGTTAGGCCGTGGGCGGATGAGCGACTTTGATTTCCGGTTCGGCGGCATCGCCCGGCTCTACGGCAAGACCGGTCTCCAGCGCCTGCGCGACGCGCACGTGATGGTGGTCGGGATCGGTGGCGTGGGCTCGTGGGTGGTGGAGGCGCTGGCCCGCAGCGGGGTCGGCGCGATCAGCCTCGTGGATCTCGACGAGGCCTGCGTCAGCAACGTCAACCGCCAGCTCCACGCGCTCGACGGCACCATCGGCCGGTCCAAGGCCGAGCTGATGGCCGAACGCGCCCGGGCCATCCAACCGGAAGGACGCTTCACCGCGATCCAGGAATTCTTCACCGAGGACAACGCCGCCCGTCTGCTGGGGCTTCAGCCTTCGGCGAAAGGGGTTCCCGCGTCGAAACCCACCTTCGTCGTCGATGCCATCGACAATGTGTCCAACAAGGTTCTGCTCCTCGCGCTCTGTCACCGGCACCAGATCCCGGCCATCACCTGCGGCGGCGCAGGCGGGCGGCGCGACGCCACGCAGGTGCGCGTGACCGATCTGGCCCGGGTGACGCACGACCGGCTCCTGGCCGAAGTGCGGAAGCGGCTGCGCAAGCACCACGGGTTTCCGACGGGCGACAAGAAGTTCCATCTCGACGCCGTCTTCTCCGCCGAGCCGCAGGTCTTCCCGCAGGAGGACGGCAGCGTCTGCGCGGCGCGGATGGAAGCGCCCGAGGGCGAATCACTGCGGCTGAACTGCGACTGGGGCTTCGGCTCCGCCACGTTCGTCACCGGCACGTTCGGCTTCGCGGCCGCCGGCGTCGTGGTGCGGAGGATCGCCGACGGGCTTTGAGCGCGTCGCGTCCTTGCCCACCAGGGTGAGGACGATGCCCAGCAGCACGCCGATCACGGCGGGCAGCTTCCGCAGGCCGTTCGTTTCCTTGAAGAGCAGCAGCCCTCCGGCGAAAGCCACGAGCGTGCTGCCGCGCCGCAGGCAGGAGACGATGGAGATGCGCGCCTCGGGATTCCGCAGCGCGTCGAAATAGACGAAGTCCGCCACCAGCAACGCCAGAGCCGCGCATGGAATGCTCCACCGCCAGTGGAACTCGTGGCGCGTCCACCAGCGCAGCTTCCAGCCAAGCGCGAGCGGCAGAAACACCAGCGCGAGGTCGATGGAGAACCACGCCTGCACCGTCGCGACGTCCAAACCCACGGTGCCGAAGAGGTGTTTGTCATAGAGCGAGCTGACCGAGCCGAGCAGCGTTCCGGACGTCAGCCAGGCGATCCACTTGTTCCGATGGAAGTGGACGCCTTCCTCCCTGCCCACGAACGACAGCCCGACGAGCGACACCAGCACCACGGCGATCCCGATCAGCTCCAGCGCCGAGAGGCGTTCCCCGAGGAACAGCACCGCGCCGAAGAGCGTCCACATCGGCGCCGTCGCGCGGATCGGCGCGGCCAGCGAGACGGTGAGGTGCTTCACCGCGAAGTAGGAGCAGATCCAGGAGGCCGAGACGATCAGCGTCTTCACCAGCACCAGCCCGTGTTCCCGGAGCGTGAGCGGCTGCACGCGGAACATCGTCGGCACCGCCTCCGGCGCGGCGGCCTGCACGGCCATCGCCCCGAGCCAGACGCAGGCGGCGCAGACGTTGGCGAAGAAGATGGCGGGCAGGACGGCGTTCTCGCGGACCGACCGCTTGTTGCACAGGTCGTAGAACCCGAGGAACAGCGCGGACAGGAGACTGGCGACGATCCAATGCATCAAAAGCCCGGGATCATCGCCTTCGGCCCGGCTACCGCAAGCTTGCGGCCGAGGTCCGGTCCCTGGAGCAGCCCCGTGGCTATTCCCCGGCCGTGGCCTCTGTTTTGGCGGGAGGCAGACCTGCCTTGCTCCGCTGCTCGTTGAGCACGGCGATGAGGCGCTTCCCGATCTTCTCCTGCTCTTCGGTCAGCACGGCGATCATCCGATACATGCCGCCGATCTCGGCCTCGAGCGCCTCGTCCGAAAAGGCGAGGTCCCCGTCCACCACCTCCCAGCCGTCCGTGTTCTCCATCAGCAGGCCCATTCCCCGGAAAGCCTCGTCGAGGATCTCGCGCTCCTTGTCCAGGCTCCGCAGGGTCCAGGGCATCGTCGCGTCGGAGCTGGCCGAAGCCCCGCCGAGGAAGTTCCGCTTGTCCAACGACGACAGCTTCGAGCGCTCCACCAGCTTGCGGGTGCGGTCGGGGCTCGCCTCGACGCGGCTCCGGTGCATCGCCAGGGCCGAGGCCATGTTGGTCATCATCCGCCGGGTCTCCGTGAAGCCGTCGTCGCGGGACAGCCTGTCCGCGTCGAAGAATCCGCTCCAGCCGCACTCCTCGATCCGCATCAGGTAGATCCGGGAAAGAGCCTCCGGATGCGCGCGCACCTGGCGCAAGAGCTCCCCGAGATCCCTCGCCGGGGCGGGCAGCGCGGAGATCTCGCGCTCCAGCGCCTCGATCGAATTGGTCTCCGCTCCGCTCACGAAATACCCGGGCGTGGCCGCGTTCTCCACGAGTTCCCTCAGCTCCTTGGATTGGCGCTCGATCCGGCCATACTTCATCGCGCTGGCCACCGCCGCCGTCGCCAATAGCACTATGGAACCCGCGATCCCGACCCATGGCGCATAGCGCTTTCGCGTCGCCCATCCGAACACCCCTACCAAAACGATGCTCGGGATCAGGGCGAACCCGATGAAGTAGCCGGCCAACTGCCCGACTTGCCTCGCTTGGGCCTCCGGATTGCCGGGTTGGTTGAAGACGATCGACGGCGTCCGGGCCGCGAGGATGAAGCCTCCCAGCAATCCCGCCAACACGACCAGTCCCACGATCCACCAGACGTGGCTGGGCGAACGCTTCGGGGCCGGCAGCGGTGGCGGAAGGGAGGGAGGCAACGTGCTCATTGGCGACGGCAGCGTCCGACATCCACCGCCCGGCCCGCAAGCCAGGAACCGGCGTCCGCCGAATCCCGGCAGGACTCAAGGTTGCTGGTCCAGCAATCTCCGGCCTACTTCTTGGCCTTCGTCTTGCCCTTGGCCGCGGTCTTGGGGCCGCGCCCCTTGAAGGTCAGCTCCGCGATGCCGGACTTGTCCAACTCGCCCAGGCCGACCTTCACCATCTGGTCGAACTGTTTCTTCGTCGCCTTGGCCAGCGGCAGGTTCAGCTTCTCCTGGTTGCCCAGCGCGAGGGCGATGCCGCTGTCCTTGGCCGCATGGGCGGCGGAGAAGAAGCAGCTGTGGTCGCGGTTCTGCATGTCCTCGCCGTCGGTCTGGAGCACGCGGGAGTTCGCGCCGGTCTGGGAGAAGACCTCGCGCAGCATCGCCAGATCGATCCCCAGCGCGTGGCCCAGCGCGAGCCCTTCGGCCAAGCCGGCGGTGTTGATGTTCATCACCATGTTGACCAGCGCCTTCACCTGCGCCGCCTTGCCGGGTCCGCCGATGAAGCGGAGCAGCTTGCCGTCGTCGGTCAACGGTTTGAGCACGGGCTCGACCTCGAAGTAGTGGTCCTTCCGGCCGCCGACCATGAGGTAGAGCGTGCCGTTGCGCGCCTGGGTGATGCTGGAGGCCATGCAGGCTTCGAGCGACTTCGCCCCGGCTTTGCGGGCCAACTGGTCCACTTCCACATGGATGGCGGGGGAGACGGTCGCGCAGTTGATGAAGGTCCGGCCCTTCGCGCCGACCAGCAGGTTGTCGCCCTTGCCCGCGAAGATGGTCTTCATCGACTTGTCGTCGATCACCACGGTGAAGACGACGTCCGACAGCTCGGTGACGCGGGCGAGCGTGGTGCAGGGTTCGGCGTTGAGCTCCTTGCCGAGGGCGGCGGCGACATCGCTCCGCACGTCATAGACGGCGCTGATGGTGAAACCGCGTTCCTTGAGCCGGCGGGCCATGTTGGCCCCCATGCGACCGACTCCGACGAATCCGATGCGTTGCGACATAAGCGGTGGTGGGGTTGGAGCAGAAAGTTCGGCCGTGGAGTAGCCTGCGGCGCGATCCCGGGCAAGAGCGGAGGCTGGAACCGGGGGAAACATTCACCCCTGAACATCGAACTCCGAGGCAGAACACTTCGACGTTCGGAGTCCAGCGTTCAGCCTTCAGCGTTCGACGTTGTGGTTTTGCTTCCGCCCACCACCCGCTCCGGATGCGCATACACGTTCATCCCTCCGTCGCGCAGGAAGCCCACCAGCGTGATTCCGCCTTCCAGCGCCAGGTCCACCGCCAGGCTCGATGGAGCGGACACCGCGCAGAGCAGCGGCACGCGCGCCGCCAGCGCCTTCTGCACGATCTCGAACGAGGCCCGGCCGCTCACCAGCAGGATCGCGTCGTCACAGGGCGTGCGACCGGCCAGGAATTCGTGGCCCAGCACCTTGTCCACCGCGTTGTGCCGCCCCACGTCCTCCCGCAGCACGCGCAATTCGCCGGACCGGGAAAAGAGCGCCGCCGCGTGCAGCCCGCCCGTCGCGTCGAAGGCCCGCTGCTCCCGGCGCATCGTTGCGGGCAAGGCCGCGAGCGTGGCCGGCGACACCGTCCAATCGGCCGTGACCGGCGGGAACTGCGCCTGGATCGCCTCCAACGTCGCCTTGCCGCACAGCCCGCAGCTCGACGAGGCGAAGACGTGGCGCGTGAGCCGCGCCGGATCGAACTCGACCGTCGGCGCGAGGAAAACGTTGAGCGTGTTGCCGCGCGCTTCGGCCTGGGCGCAGGGCGCGATCTCGACCACATCGGCGCGGGACCGCAGCAGCCCTTCGCTCAGGAGAAAACCGGCGGCCAATTCCTCGTCGTGCCCCGGCGTCCGCATCGTGACGGCGACGCTTTGCCCGCGCACCCGGATCTCCAGTGGCTCCTCGCGCGCGACGGAATCCACGGCCTCCACCGCACGGCCATCAGCGATGCGGACTAAAGGAACGCGGGCGACGGCGGGATTGTCTGGGGGAGGGCTCACTGGGTTAGGCTGCTGCAACTTGTCCACTGAAGCGATGGTGACGGGCAAGCGCCCGTAGCGCCGACGTCCCGTCGGCCGTAACGCCCGCGTCTCGCGGGCCGTGTCGCAACCGTCCCGGTTGCGAGAGCGGACGGACTAACCCTTCGGCCGATACGCGCTGCTCCAGCGCCAATCCTCGGGCGCGGCGCACAGCCGGGCCGCCACCGGATTCCCGATCACGTAGCGGTGCCAGCGGGCCATCTCTTCATCGTCGCGGCACCAGCGGTCGAAGGATTCATGCTGCCAAAAGTCCGGATCGCTCCGACCAAGTAGCTTGTTGGCCTCTTTTGCCGTGAAGGATTTCCACGAGTGGAGAATGGAACTGAGCGTGAACGCCGGTGTGGGCCGCAGCACGGCGTGGACGTGGTTCGGCATCACGACCCAAGCATGGAGATGGTAGCGCTGGCCGTCGAAGAATCGAACGGCGTCCGCCACCAAGTCCGCGATCTCCGGCCGGCGCAGCCAACAGGCGCCGTGGCCGGAATCGAGATAGGCGTCGATCTTTGGCGAAAGGAAGTCGGAGGGCTCGGCCGCGGCGGGCTGGCCTTGCTTCACGGCTTCTTCGTTGGCGAGACGCGCGGCCTCTTCGGCTTCACGGAGGAAGCGGGCGAGGACTTCCTGCGGCAGAGAATCGGCGAGGCGGAAGGTGACGAAGTAGCTCGCGCCTGGAACCTTGACGTGTGGGAGGTAGCCGCGCGAATGGGTGCCTTGGACGAGGCCGCTCGGGGCTCCGGGCGGACGTTTCTCGGCGGGTTTGGAACGGGTGGCGTGATCGAGACGACGCAGCGGGCGCGGGTCCGGGTTCATGGGGTGCGCGGAGGTTGCCCTTCCGTGTGGAGACTCGCAAGCGGGACGCTTGCGGCACGGCCGGCTGGAAGCCGGCGTTACGGCAAGCCGGAGGCTTGCGCTACATCGCGGCGAAGCCGCGCTTCGTAGCGCCGACGTCCTCGTCGGCCGTAGCGCCCGCGTCCCGCGGGCCGTCTCGCAAGCCTCCGGCTTGCCGTAGCGCAACCGTCCCGGTTGCGAGGACTCCCTCCGTCAGAGCAGCGTCCTGACCTTCGCCAGCGCTTCGTCCAGCTTGGCCACGTCTTTGCCGCCGCCGCGGGCGTTGTCGGGCTTGCCGCCGCCTTTGCCGCCGACGATGGGGGCGATGGTCTGGATGATCTTTCCGGCCTGGGCCTGCTTGGTGAATTCCGGCGTCACGGCGGCGACGAGCGCCACTGATACGTCGGAACCGCCGCCGAGGACGATCACGCCCTGGAACCGGCTCTTGAGCGCATCGACCACGGCCTGGAGGAAGTC
>CBFGQE010000072.1:0-10328 GCA_965650815.1 uncultured bacterium | reverse complement strand
GGCGGCATGTATCGCAGCTACGCGACGCTCCAGGGCGTGGACAACATCATCCCGGTGGACGTGTATGTGGCGGGTTGTCCGCCGCGCCCCGAAGCGTTGATCGACGCCTTGATCAAGCTCCAGAACCGCGTGGTGATGAACACCCCGATCACCGCCAAACCCGTGGCGGCCGGCCGGGTGCCCGGTTCGATGAATTCTCCCGTGGTGAAGGAAACCCAGCTGGTTTCGCACTGATTTCCATCCATGTCGCAAAACGCCAAAGAACTGGCCGAGAAGCTCGCGGCGCAATTCCCGGATCAATTCGCCCCGGCGGTCGAGTTTCGCGGGGAGATCACGCTCACCCTGAAAGATCCGGAGCGGATCGTCGCGGTCTGCGAGTTCGCCAAGCAGGAGCTGGGCTTCAATTTCCTGACCGACCTGACCGGCATGGACAACTACGGCGACGATCCCCGCTGGACCGTGGTCTATGAACTGGCGGGCATGACGACCCACAACCAGCATCTCCGGATCAAGACGAGCGTCGGCGAGGAGAAGTCCGAGCTGCCGAGCGTTTCCGGCGTGTGGCCGACGGCCAATTGGCACGAGCGGGAAGCCTACGACATGCTGGGCATCCGCTTCCGGAACCATCCCGATCTGCGCCGCATCTTGATGTGGGAAGGGTATCCGTATTTCCCGCTGCGGAAGGATTTCCCGCTGGCCGGCAAGCCGAGCAACCTGCCCGAAGTGGCCTTCACCCGTCCGGCCCCGCTCGAAGGCGGACCGTTCATCACCGTGCCCAGCACCCAGGGTGCGACCGACCGCGAACCCCGCGCCCGCACTCCCGAAGAATAGCCATGGCCACTTCCCAGACCATTGAGTTCAAGGAATCGGCCGCCCGCGTGGCCGAGCGTCCGCTGGCGTCCGACGATCTTCCCGACCTGGAAGGCGAGAAGATGGTGCTGAACATGGGCCCGTCCCATCCCGCCACGCACGGCGTGCTCCGTCTGTTGCTGGAGATGGATGGCGAGGTCATCACCAAGGCCGATCCCGACATCGGCTATCTCCACCGCGGCGACGAAAAGATCGCGGAGAACATGACCTACAACCAGTTCATTCCCTACACGGATCGACTGGATTACCTCGCGCCGCTGCACAACAACGTGGCCTACGTGCTGGCCGTGGAGAAGCTCCTCGGCATCCATGACAAGCTTCCGCCGCGCTGCCAATACATCCGCGTCATCTGTTGCGAATTGGCCCGCGTTTCCGCGCATTTGCTGGGCCTCGGCGCCTTCGCGATGGACGCCGGTGCGATGACCGTCTTCCTCCACACCTTCACCCAGCGGGAAACGATCTACACCTTGATCGAATCGCTGACTGGTGCCCGGTTCACCAGCAGCTACACCCGCGTGGGCGGGCTGGCGCGGGATCTGCCCGAAGGCTGGGTGGCGGCCTGCCGGAAGTTCATCGAGGAATGCTCCGTCGCCATCGACGAAACGGACACCCTCCTGACCCGCAACCGCATCTGGGTGGATCGCACCAAGGACATCGGCATCATCTCCAAGGAAGACGCCATCGCCTACGGCTTGAGCGGCCCGAACCTGCGTGGTTCCGGCGTGGATTTCGATCTGCGCAAGGCGAGCCCGTATCTCTGCTATCCCGAGCTGGAGTTCGAGATTCCCATCGGCTCCGTTGGCGACTGCTACGACCGCTATCTCGTCCGCATGGAAGAGATGCGGCAGAGCCTCCGCATCCTGCGCCAAGCCTTGGACAAGTTGCCCAGCGGTCCGATCAACGTGGCCGATGGCAAGATCGTCCTGCCACCGAAACAAAAGGTCATGACGAGCATGGAGGAGCTGATCCACCAGTTCATGCTCGTGACCGAAGGAGTGAACTGCCCGCCGGGCGAAGTCTATTTCGGGGCCGAGAATCCCAAGGGCGAACTCGGCTTCTACATCAACAGCCGGGGCGGCGGCACGCCCTACCGGTTGAAGATCCGCGCCCCATCCTTCGTGAACCTCTGCATCCTCTCAAAGATCCTCCCGGGCCACATGATGAGCGATACCGTAGCCATTTTGGGTTCCTTGGATTTCGTGATGGGCGAATGCGACCGGTGAACCGAATCTGAACCGCCACGATGAGCTTTTCCGTTCCCGCCAATCTAGAAGCCGAGCTCGACGAGCTGGCGACGCACTATCCGGTCAAACGGAGCGCGTCCCTCATGTTCCTGCACGCGTTGCAGGAGCACTTCGGCCACGTCTCTAAGGAGGCCATCGAGTGGACCGCCCAGAAGCTGGGACTCCAGCCGATCAACGTCTATGAGCTGGTGACGTTCTACCCGATGTTCCGCCAGGAGCCGCTGGGCAAGACCCACATCAAGGTTTGCCGCACGCTGAGCTGCGCGTTGGCCGGTGCCGGTGAGTTGCGCACGCATTTCTGCGAGAAGCTGGGCCTCGATGCCCACGCGCATGTGCCCCAGACCACGCCCGACGGGAAATTTACGGTCGAATTCGTCGAATGCCTCGCCGACTGCGGCAACGCGCCGGTGGTGTTGGTGAACGAGGATCTGCTGCCGAAGGTGACCGAGACGAAGGCGGACGAAATTCTGGCCTCCGGCCGGTGATTCGATGCCGAAGAAACGAACAGATGAAAACCACCCTCAAAGACTGGCCAAGCGTGTATCGGCGGATACGCCGGATGCGCAGCCTCAGCGAGGACGAAAAGGTGCTGTTCGCCCGCTACGCGGCGGCGACGCCGGACGAGCGCTGGCAAATGAACGTGAACTATCTCCGCTCGGTCGGCTCTTGGGGGCGCTGCGCGCTGCAAAAATCAGATTCCAAGTGATCGGTATGACGGCAGCAAACATTCAAGGCGTGCCCGGGTCCACGATCGACGTGGATCTGTGGATCGACCTTTCGCCCCGCGACTACATGCGGGCGATGAATGTTGCCGTAAGGCAGGGAGCGGAAATGGTGCGCAATACCGTCGCCGTCTTGTCCGACCAGACTCTTGTGAACTTCGTCTTCGAAGTTACCGGTTTGCCCGCTTTCGGCCGCACCATCGGCAAAGCCAAGAGGCTTCGCTGGAACGGGGTGATGGTGGATGTGCTGCCGCTGGAGCTGATCGCGAAGAGCAAACGAGCCATTGGACGGCCGAAAGATCTGCTCCACTTGGAATTGATCCGCCAAGCACAGGCGGTCGGGAGGAAGAACCGATGAAGTGGTTGCCGGACATGGATTCGAACCATGACAAAGAGATTCAGAATCTCTTGTGCTACCGTTACACCATCCGGCAAGGACGGGACGCGGAACTTAGAAAATTCCTCCGTGGAGTCAAGGCGACAGACTGATTATGCCGCAAGAATTTCGTCTCATCCTGAAAAACGCCGATCTGCCGGGCTACACCCCCGACATCCAGTGCTACCTGCGCCACGGCGGCTACGAGGCGTTGAAGAAGGCTTTGGCCACCGCTCCGCGCGAGCTGCCCGACAACAAGAAGATGTCGCCGCAGGAAGTGATCCGCGACGAGGTGCTGAAGTCCGGCCTGCGCGGTCGCGGCGGTGCGGGTTTCTCCGCCGGGTTGAAATGGAGCTTCGTGGACCGTCGGAGCGGCAAGCCGATCTATCTCATCTGCAACGCGGACGAGTCCGAGCCCGGCACGTTCAAGGACCGCCAGATCCTGCACAAGGATCCGCACCAGTTGATCGAGGGGATGATCATCTCCTGCTGGGCCAACGACGTGAAGCTGGCCTACATCTACATCCGTGGCGAGATGCCCAAGGGCGCGAAGCTCTTGAACCAGGCGTTGAAGGGAGCCCGTGAGAAGGGGTTCCTCGGGAAGAACATTCTCGGCTCCGGCTTCGATTGCGAGATCCACGTGCATCGCGGCGCCGGTGCCTACATCTGCGGCGAAGAGACCGGGCTGATCGAATCGCTTGAAGGCAAGCGCGCTTATCCCCGCATCAAGCCGCCGTATTTCCCCGCCGTGCTCGGCCTCTACATGAGCCCGACGATCGTGAACAATGTGGAGACGCTCTGCCACGTGAAGCACATCGTCACGATGGGCAGCGCGGAATACGCCAAGCTCGGCACGCCCAACAACACCGGCACCCGCATCGTCAGCCTCAGCGGCGACGTGAAGCGTCCCGGCTACTACGAGATCGAGGTCGGCAAGGTCACGCTCGGCGAGCTGATCAACCACGAGAACTTCGGTCAGGGCCTGAAGGACGGTCGCTCGCTCAAGGCGGTCATTCCCGGCGGATCTTCGTCCAAGGTTCTGAAGGCCGGCGAGGTCTTCAAACTGAACCGCAAGGGCGCCGACGGCCAGATGACCAAGGTCGATGTGCCGCTGCTCGATCTGCCCTACGACTTCGATTCGCTCCAGGGCGCCGGCACCATGTCCGGTTCCGGCGCAATCATCGTCATGGACGACACCCGCAGCATGGTGGACGCGTTGGCGAATCTCTCCGAGTTCTACGCCCACGAAAGCTGCGGCCAGTGCACCCCTTGCCGCGAAGGCTCGCTCTGGATGGCCAAGGGCCTCCATCGCTTGAGCCACGGCGAAGGCCGCAAGGCGGACGCCGCGTATCTCAAGGACATCGCCCAGAACATCCAGGGCCGCACGATCTGCGCCTTCGGCGAGGCCGCCGCGTGGCCGGTGCTGAGCTTCGTGAAGAAGTTCGGAGACGAATTTGAAGCCCGGGGCGCCGCCGACGAGGCGAAGCACGCCAGCGCCGGAGCTCCCGTGAAGATGGCCGCCAGCCCCAAGCACTGATTTTCCATGTCGAACGCCGCGACAACTGAAGCCAAGCCCGCCGCGCCCGCGACGCCGCCTCCGGTCGAGAAGATCAAGATCAAGGTGGACGGCCGCGAGATCGAGGTGCCGAAGATGCTGCCCAATTGGCAGGGCAAGCTGGAAGCCACCACCATGCTCCAAGCCGTCCAGATCGCGGGCGGCGAGGTTCCCCATTACTGCTACCATCCGAAGCTCCCGGTCGCCGGCAATTGCCGCATGTGCCTGGTCGAGTTCGGCACGCCCATGATGGGACCGGACCGCAAGCCGGTGCTCAACGAGGACGGCACGCCCAAGATCGCCAAGTCGGTTCTCCCCTACGAGCCCCAGACGCCGCGCGGCGCCATCGCCTGCGCCACGCCGATCTCACCGGGCATGGAGATCTATCCGAATTCGCCCGCGACGAAGCAGATGCGCGAAGCGGTGCTGGAATCGCTCCTGATCAACCACCCGCTCGACTGCCCGATCTGCGACCAGGCCGGCGAGTGCAAGCTGCAGGAATACTCGGTCCAGCACGGCCAGGCCGGCAGCAAGTTCGTCGAAGCCAAGGTCCACAAGCCGAAAGCCGTCGATCTCGGGCCCCGCATCGTGCTCGACGACGAGCGCTGCGTGCTCTGCACCCGTTGCATCCGCTTCACCAAGGACATTGTCGGCGACGACAAGCTCGGCATCGTCAATCGCGGTTCCTACAACACCATCGCGGCGTTTCCCGGAACGAAGTTCGACAACAACTACACGCTCAACACCGTGGACCTCTGTCCGGTGGGCGCGCTCACGTCGAAGGATTTCCGGTTCCAGATGCGCGTCTGGTTCCTCAAGGAAACCAAGAGCCTCTGCACGAGCTGCGGCACCGGCTGCAATACCGTCATCGGTTCCCGCGAAGGCAAGGTCTATCGCTACGAGCCGCGCCAGAACGACGCCGTCAACGCCACGTGGATGTGCGATGCCGGTCGTTTGAACTACAAGTGGATCGGCCGTGAGGATCGGTTGACTAGGTTTTTTGGAGTGAAAGCTCCAAAGCTAACTTGGTCGCAGAACTTAAAAGGACTCGCGCAGGATTTGGCGGAAGCTCCGCAAGGGTCAGTTGCCATCATCGCCAGCGCCCGCCAGACGACCGAGGAGCTTTATCTTCTGAAAAAGCTCGCAGACAAATTGGGGGCAATTACGGATTCAGTTCCGCGAATGGGTGAAGCGGATAACTTGTTGGTCGTGGCCGACAAAAACCCGAACAGCAACGGTGCCCGGTTAACCGGAATTTCGGGTGCTGAACTAGGTGCCAATCTCTCCAAGATCGCTGACGGCATCCGCAGTGGGTCAATCAAGACACTGATTGTCTTCGGTGAAGATGTGACCAAGGTCGGCATTGGCGAAGATCTTTTGGCAAAGCTTGAGCTGCTTGTCGTCAGCGACATCCTCCCGAACAAAACAACCGCAAAAGCCCACTACCTTTTGCCCGGCTGCGCGCACGCCGAAAAGCGCGGGACGTTCGTCAACGTGAAGGGCCGGTTGCAGAAGCTTACGAAAGCCGTCGAGGCTCCAGGGGACGCGCGTCCTGAATGGGAATTTCTGCTGGAACTCGTCAGCAGCCTTACCGGTGAGGCTAACGTCACCAGCATCGAGGGCCTCTTCAACCAGATGGCGAAGGAAGTGCCCGGATTCGCCGGCATCGAATGGGCGCAGATCGGCGACCTCGGCGTGAACACTCAGGCTTAACCACAGATGGACTGGACCACTCTACTGCTCATCGTCGCGAAGGCCGTCGGCTTCTTCGTGGTGATGATCACCATCGTCGCCTACTCGGTCTTGGCCGAGCGCAAGATCGCGGCCTTCATCCAGGACCGCGTCGGCCCCAACCGCGTCAGCCTCCCGCTGATCGGCAGCATCCCCATCATCGGACCCTTCCTGACCCGTGTCGGCATTTGGCAGCCGCTGGTGGACGGCGTGAAAACCTTCCTCAAGGAAGATTTCACGCCGAGCTACGTCCGAAAGGCCTACTTCTGGCTCGCGCCCGCGATGACCGCAGCGCCCGCCGTCGTGGTCTTCGCCGTGATCCCCTTCGGCTCGATGCTCGGCGGCCAGCACATGGTGATCGCCAACCTGAACGTCGGCATCCTCTTCACCTTCGGCATCGTCTCGCTCGGCGTGTATGGCGTGGTGATGGCGGGCTACGCGTCGAACTCGAAGTTCCCCCTCCTCGGCGGCATCCGCTCCAGCGCGCAGATGATCTCCTACGAACTGGCGATGGGCCTCTCCGTCGTGCCGCTGATCATGATCGTGGCCAGCTCGTCGTTGAACGGCGCCGCCGGTTCCGGTTGGGACAAGTATCTCGGCGCGAGCAGCGACCTGAACCTGACCCGCTTCGTCGCTTGGCAGGCGCAGAACGGTTGGCTCGTCTTCTGGGCTCCGCTGTCGTTCGTCATCTTTCTCGTGTCGGCCTTCGCGGAAACCAACCGCACGCCGTTCGACCTGCCCGAGTGCGAAACCGAGCTCGTCTCCGGCTACCACACGGAATACAGCTCGATGCGTTTCGCCCTCTTCATGATCGGCGAGAACGCCAACATCGTCGCCGCTTCCTGCATGATGGTGACGCTGTTCTTCGGCGGCTGGGCCGGGCTGAACATCTACGGCTGGAACCTGACCGAGTTCCTCAACCATCCGGCGGAAACCCTTGCGCTCGGCATCGGCCACATCGCGCTCTTCACCACGAAGGTGGTGGCGCTGGTCTGCCTCTTCATCTGGGTGCGCTGGATGCTCCCGCGCTTCCGCTACGACCAGCTCATGGATCTTGGCTGGCGCCGGTTCATGCCCCTGGCCCTGGCCAACATCGTGATCACCGCCGTGGTGCTGTATTTCCGCTCCTGAGACCTTCGAGACACCGCCATGATCGTCGAACGCAAAAAACTGAGTTTCTGGGAACGGCTCTACGTGCCCGCCCTGATCGGCGGCTTCAAGGTCACCTGGAAGCACTTCTTCAACACGGTCTCCGGCCGGACGAAGGTGACGCAGCAGTATCCGGAAGAACCTACGAAGGTTCCGGCCAACTACCGGGGTGCGCCCTATCTGGTGAAGGACCAGGAAGGCAACACGAAGTGCGTGAGCTGCCAGCTCTGCGAATTCGTCTGCCCGCCCAAGGCGATCAAGATCACTCCGCCCGGCGCGAACGGGCAGCCGGCCGACCGGAAGAACGCGGAGAAGATGCCGCGCGAGTTCGAGATCAACATGCTCCGGTGCATCTTCTGCGGCTTCTGCCAGGAAGTGTGCCCGGAAGAGGCGATCTTCCTGCAAAAGGATTTCTCCCTGACCGGCCTCAGCCGCGGGGAAATGATCTACAACAAGGAAAAGCTCCTGGCGCTTGGCGGCGTCCATGCCGGCACCCAGAAGTGGAAGCACAAGCTGGAGGAAGCCAAGGAGCAGGAAATGTTTCC
Source organism: uncultured bacterium (assembly GCA_965650815.1). Taxonomy (GTDB): domain Bacteria; phylum Verrucomicrobiota; class Verrucomicrobiia; order Limisphaerales; family CANJSG01; genus CANJSG01. The sequence goes on along the minus strand of CBFGQE010000072.1, from coordinate 2,136 downwards.
GGTAAAGGCATGAAAACGAACCCAAACAACGGAAGGGCGTTGGGGCTGGCAGTGCTGTTGGCTCCGACTTTGGTTTTGGCCCAAGGAGCCATTTCTCTGCCCGGAGGCTCGTTGCCTTCGCTTCCGACACCAGGCCTCTCGCTCACAAATGTGGGAATCACGGCACCGTCCGGCAATCCGGGTTTGTTGTTTCCCCCGCTGACATCGCCGCCGGAAGGCGAATATCTGGTGCTGCGCCCGTGGCACGGTTCCAACGGTGGAACCGTCCAGCCTGTGGTGATCCACATTCCATCCTCGCGGCCTTTGCCCGAGGCTCCGGAGTTCAGCCCTGAGAACGATGTGGAGATTTTCGGGGTTTCCCAGCAGACCGTGTTCACTCCTGTTCCGGAGCCTTCGAGCCTGGGACTGCTGGCCGCTTCCGCCGCCGCGTTCGTGTTCAAGCGACGTTTCCGTCCTTCCACTCGATGAGCCTCTCCGATTTTTTCTTCTACCTGCTCGCCTTCATGACGCTCTTCTGTGGCGTCATGGTGGTGGCGAACCCTTTCAGCCGGAACCCGGTGACCAGCGCGATCTTCCTCGTGCTGACCATCCTCTCCATGTCCGGCCTCTTCGTCCTGCTGCACGCCTTCTTCCTCGCGGCCGTCCAGGTCATCGTCTATGCGGGCGCGGTCATCGTGCTCTTCCTCTTCGTGATCATGCTGCTCGATCTCAAGGAAGAGGAACGCCGCAAGATCAAGGTCGTGAGCGCCGGCATCGGCACCTTGGCCGTGCTGGCCATCGCCGGGCTCTTCGTGAAGTCGATCCTCGGGCACGACGTCGCCGCGCTGCCGGTTCCTTCGGTCGAGGGTTCGGTCTCCGCGCTGGGCCAGAACCTCTTCAAGAACTTCCTCCTGCCGTTTGAAATCGTCTCCGTGCTGCTCCTGGTGGCGATGATCGGCGTGATCCTCCTCAGCAAAAAGGACCTGAAATGATCCTCGCCGCCGCCGACCTTCCGAGTCTGCCGCCCGTGGGGTTGCAGCACTATCTCGTGGTCAGCGCGCTCCTCTTCAGCCTCGGGCTGGTGGGCGTGCTGGTCCGGCGCAACATCCTCGTGATGTATATGTCGCTGGAGCTGATGCTCAACGCCGCGAACCTCGCGCTCGTCTCCTTTTCCCGCTTCAACAACAACCTCGATGGCCAGGTGATGGTCTTCTTCATCATCACCGTCGCCGCCGCCGAGGTCGCCGTGGGACTGGCCCTCATCGTCGCGCTCTACCGCAAGCGCCAGACGGCCCATGTCGAGGACCTCACCACGATGAAGCTGTAGCCGATGAAACCCGAACTGCTTCCCTGGCTCGTCCTTTTCCTGCCGCTGCTCTCCGCAGTGGCCATCACGCTCTTCACCCGCAGGTCGAAGGGCCTCAGCGCCGCCATCTCCGTCGGAGCGATCGGCGTCGCGTTCCTGTGCAGCTTGGCGCTCGTCGCCCAGACCGGCGGCAAGAGCTTCGTCTCTCCGGCGCTCAATCTGGAGTGGATCCACTTGGAGGACTTCGGTGTGGATGCGTCCGCGCTGACCATCAACATCGGTCTGACCGTCGATTCGCTCAGCCAGCTCATGCTGTTGATTGTCACCGGTGTCGGTCTGGCGATCCACGTGTTCTCGTGGGGCTACATGCACGACGACCGGGCGGTGTCCCGCTACTTCGCCAGCCTGAGCCTGTTCTGCTTCTCGATGCTCGGCATCGTCCTCGCGAACAACCTGGTGATGATGTTCATCTTCTGGGAACTGGTCGGTGTCTCCTCCTACCTGTTGATCGGCTACTGGTATGAGAAGCCCTCGGCGGCCGACGCCTGCAAAAAGGCATTCATCACAAACCGCCTGGGCGACTTCGGCTTCATCCTCGGCATTTTGATGGTCTGGGGAATCCTCGGCACCGTCAGCTTCGGCCTCTTGCAGGAAAAGATCGCCGCCACGCCCGGCGCGCTCGGCACCGTGGCGACCTGCGCCGGATTGCTGCTGTTCTGCGGCGCGATGGGCAAGTCCGCCCAGTTCCCGCTGCACGTCTGGTTGCCGGACGCGATGGAAGGCCCGACGCCCGTTTCCGCATTGATCCACGCCGCGACGATGGTGGCCGCCGGCGTTTACATGCTCTGCCG
>CBFGQE010000071.1:0-10392 GCA_965650815.1 uncultured bacterium | reverse complement strand
CGGATGCCGGATCGGCTTGGTCCATCCAACCCGGCGGCATGATCTTCGCCGGATCGCTCGCGTGAATCACCTGCGCTTTGGGGTGCGCCAGGTTGGTCTTCCAATCCGGGCAACGTTTTGAAGCGTTGGACAACGCTTCGGCCAGCACCCGCACGCCCACCAGCAGCTTGCGGTAGGACAGTTCGGTCATGCTCGCGTCCTGGAGGATGGTGCGTCGGGGAAACTTCTCCGCCGTTTCCGCCACGGCTTCGGCCAGCGTTTTCGGGCCGAACTCCATCTCGATGGCGAACTGCTGTTCCACCATCTGGTCGCGCAGCCACGTGGTCAGGCGCGTGCGGGCGACGGACGTGCTGGCGTCATGGTGTTTGGGCGGCGTGAGCAGGTCGCTGAAGTGGGCGGTGACCTTGGGGAACCAGAGATGTTGCTCCTTGTTGGGCGAGAAGGGCAGGCGCTTGGCTCCGCGCAGGTAGCAGGTGACGACCTTGGCGGCGGTGCGGTGGAGGAGAAATCCGGTGCCGTCGAAGAGCTTCATCAACGTGCCGGTGCGGGAGAGCCGGCCTTCGGCGAAGAGCACGAGACGGCCACCGCCATTGAGGAATTCCGCCATGCGCTTCACCGCGTATGGCGAGGCGGTGTCGATGGGGAAGGTGCGCCGGTTGATCATGATCTTCCGGTGCAGCCAGCTCGTCTGCGCGGTGGTGGACGAGGTGACGAACTTCCAGTCGTCGTCCAGCACGAGCATGAGGAAGAGCCAGTCGAGCCAGGAAACGTGGTTGGGGATGAGCAGCACGGGGCCGGGCGACTTGAGGGCGTCGAGCCGGTGCGCCTCGTAGCGGTAGAACCAACGGACGAGGAAGAGGAGGAGACGTTTCATGATGGGGAGAGTGGCTGGGACAGAAGCGCGCCCGTATCGGGCTTTGGTCGGAGCGGACGAAAAATTCCGACGACGAACAGCAGAAGCGTTCCGCCCAAACAACCGCGCACCAGCCAACGGTCGGGCGGCAAGGAGCCGGGTTGGTCCAGCGTGAGCGTGCCGGCGAAGATCGCGCCTTGGGCGTCGAAGGGGAGCGAGTGTTCGACGGTGCCGTTGCGGGCGACGATCTGGGATTCGCCGGAGCTGCACACGCGGACGACGGGCAGGCCGTATTCGGCGGCGCGGATCGGACCGAGACGGGCGTGGGTCGCGTGCTGGGCCTCGCCCCATTCGACCATGTCCATCGTCGGGATGATCAGCGCTTGGGCGCCTTGGCGGACGAGTTCGTCGATGATCCGCGAGTAGCTGAAGTCGTAGCAGACGGCCAAGCCGATCTTGCCCCACGGAGAATTCCAGAGCTGCTGCGAGGGTGCGGGCTTGCCGTCCTGGAAGAACTGGATGGGCTGCTTCTTGGCCTGCTGGAAGACGATCTCGCCGTCGGGCGAAATGACGAAGGCGGTGTTGTAGAAGGTTCGGTCGGGTTGGTGGTCCTTGCCGCCGAGGATCAGGTGGCGGCGATGATCGCGGCACCAGTCGAGCACGGCTTTCGGCGGGGCGTCGTCGAAGGTGTATTCGCTGAGGACGATGAGCTCGGTGCGGGGATGCTGGGCGACGATGCGGTCCAGGGCTTCCAGCACCGCGTGTTGGCTGGGGAATTCCAGTTGCGCGCCGGCGAGGTGGAGGGTTTTGGCGGCGGAGGCGGTGAACCCAATCAGCAAGAGCACTAGGCCAGCGGTGACGCGGGCGGTGGCTTCAAGGGACGGGAGCGACGCAGAGAGGGTCGTGGGTTCAAATCTCCGGATACCGGGCAACACCCAAGCCGTCACCGCCAACAACGTCGCCACGAAGCCGATGCCATATCCGCCCAAGGCCCCAAGCACTCCCGGCCATTGGTCGAAGGCCATGCCGGGCGTGAACCAAGCGAAGCGCAGCCAGTAGAGTTCGCTGCGGAAGAACTCCAGCGCGGTCCAGAGAACGGATGCGACCGCGATCAGCCCGCCGCGGTTGAGTTGGAGACGAAGTCGCAGCCAGCGCAGACCGGCGGAGAAGAATCCAAGCCATATCGCCAACACCAGCCAGAGCGCGACGGCTCCGAAGCCGAAGATCGTCCAGAAGAACTCCAGCTTGGGCGCGTAGCAGAGCAGCCCGAGGATCACCGCCGGATAGAAGGCCATGCGCCAGCGCGGCAATCGGGCGAGCCCGATCAGCGCGAAGGGAAGCAGGACAACCATCCACGCCAACGCAGCGGAGGCGAAAGCGAGGTGGAAGCCCAGAGTGCCTGTTCCAACCAGGGTGAGGATACGCCACCACGGCCAAGGCAGGGCATGCATCTTACCGGTCCCTTTTTGAAGATCGGAGTCCATCGACATGCACGGTGCGTCTTGGGGTAGGCTGGATGCCCGCCCCACCTTGGGGACTTCGGCAATTCCGGCCATTGGATCTGCGGATGGTTTCACGGCTTCCTTTCCGGCGGCCGCGTGGGTCGCCTTACGCCTGTTTGGGCGCGGGATTCTGGGTGGTGAGCTTCATTCCGAGAGTGAGCATGACCACGACCACGGCGAGGCCGAGGAAGGCGTGGTGGGCGGAGAAACCGACCTTGGTCATCACGCCGAGCAGGCCCGCGCCGACCAACATGCCGGCGTAGTCCACGACGTTCTGCACGGCGATGGTTTTTCCGAGCGCGGTCGGGTCGGTCTCGTGCTGGAGCGCGGCGTTCAGCGGGACGATGAGCAAGCCCGCCATGAGTCCCGCCAAGGCCAGCGCCGGGACGATGATCCAGAAACCCGCGCTGCCGGGCAGCAGGCCCAGCAGGGTGATGCCGACGGCCATGCCGAGCGCGTAGAGCCATTGCTTGGAGAGATCGCCGATGCCGTGGAGCCGTCCGGCCAGCAGGCTGCCGGAGACGATGCCGAGCACGAGTCCGACCTTGAGCAGCGCGAGGCGATCATTGGTGATCTTCTCGGGAGGCATCCCGGCTTCTTCGAAGATGGTGAGCCCCCAGGCGTGGAGGTTGGTCCGCATGAACGCGCCGGCCATCCAGAAGAGACCGCAACCAAGCAGCACGCGGCCGATCCGGCGGCTGCCGACAAGCGCGCCCAAGTGGCGGAAGAAGGCCTGGACGCTGTCGCCGAGCCGCGCCGAGGCGTTGAAGGGCGTGCGGTCCATGCAGCCGTTGAGCACCGCGGCGAGGACGTAGCAGAGCGCGGACGCGCCGTAGCACACCATGAGCGCACGCTCATGGCCGTAGAGGGCGCGGCTCTGGTCGTAGAGCACCGCCCCGCCCGCGAGACCGCCGAGAATGGCGACGAGCGTGAGCATCTCCACGGTGCCGTTGGCCTTCACCAGCTTCTCGGCGGGCAGCACTTCGGGCAGCGCGCCGTATTTGGCGGGCGAATAGAGGCAGGCACCGATGCCGACGATGGCGTAGCCCACGGCCTGCCACAACATGGCCTGGTCGTGGTTGGCGGCATGGAGCTGAACGCCGATGAAACCGGCGAAGACACCCAGCAGCTTCACGAGATTGCCGCCGAGCAGCCACGTGGTCTTGGGCATCCGGTCGTTCAGAAACCCGGCGAGCGGCGCGAGGAGGATGAACGGGATGAAGAAAACGACGCTGAAGAGGGTGTTCGTGCCGTTGACCTGCTGTTCGGTGATCGTTCCGGCGTTCTTCAGGAAGGTCAGCGGAGCGAGGATGCCGGCGAGCAGCAGGTTGTCGCCGAACGCTCCGAGGAACTGGCCGGTAAGCAGCAGCGGATAGTTTTTCGCGGATTTCATGGTGCAGGCCCGGGATCAGAGGGTTTCGGCAAAGGCGGCGACGTTCTGGTCGAGCTTTTCCAGTCCGGCGACGAAGGAGGCGGTGCTGCGGCCGCTGAAGCCGGCCCAGACCGATTCGGCGGCCTGGTAGTAAACGGGGAGGATCTCGGCCAGCAGCCGGCGGCCGGCGGCGGTCAGGACCACGCGATGGGCGCGGCGGTCCTCGGGATTGTCCTTCCGGGAGACGAGCCCGCGCTCCTCCAGGCGGTCGATCAGGCCGGTGACGTTGGAGCGGTGCATGATGAGCACGCGGCTGAGCTCCACCTGCGTGGTGCCATCGGGGTGGTCGCGCAGGACGTTGAGGACGTTGAACTGGCTGGGGCTGATGTCCCAGCGGGCGAAGAACTGGCGGGAGACGTTCCAGATGGTCTCCGAGGTGCGGAGCAGCTGGAGGAGTGCGCCGTAGTGCGGGCCGGGCTTGGGCTTGGTCGTGCTCACGGCGACAGTGTTTAGAGATAGATGGTTGATATGTCAACTAAACGAATCGGCCCGGTCGAAGCATGGAAAGATCCCCGGAGAGGCTCCGGTTGAAGGGCTCGGATCCGACGCGCGACGCGGAAGCGCGACCGCGACGAAAGCCGCATGGACATTGGTCGGAATCGATGTCGAGGCGTGCGCCGCCAATCAAAGAAACATGTCGCGTGTCCATCAAAAACTGCGTGAAAAGCCGAAAACTGTTTGAAAAGCAGGAACATCTCTGTCACCTAATCGTCCCATAACCGCCCAACATATGTTGTGGTGAACCCGGATCGGGGGTGAGAATTAATGGCAAAGAAAGCAGCTGTTAAGAAGAAGGCCGCGAAGAAAGCGGTGAAGAAAGTAGCCAAGAAGGTGGCCAAGAAGAAGGCCGCCAAGAAGTAACCCGTCGTATCCCGCAGGATGGAATCCTCGGCCGAGCGCCGCTGGGTTCCATCCTGATGGTTTTTCATCCCTCCTCTCTTTCCTCCCCGTCCATGGCCACCCTCGTCTTCGACATCGAAACCACCGGTCAACCGTTGGAGCACTTCGACGAGGTGCAGCAGGAGTATCTCTTCCGCGAGGCCGAGCGCATCCCCGACGAGGAGGAGCGCGCCAAGAAGCGCGAGGACATCCAGCGCATGTTCAGTCTCTGGCCGCTGACCGGCCAGGTCGTCTGCATCGCCATGCTCAATGCCGAGTCGATGCGCGGGAAGGTGCTCTTCGTCTCCGAGGACTACGACGACGAGCAGCCCGGGCCGGTCGAATTCGTGCCCTGTGTGGACGAAACCGAGCTGTTGGCGGGCTTCTGGGACCTGGCCAAGCACTACGATTCCGTCGTGACCTTCAACGGCCGCGGCTTCGACGTCCCTTTCCTCTATCTCCGCTCCGCCCTGCTCAACATCCCCGTCAGCCGCAAGGACTGGCTCGGCTACCGCTACGCGACCGAGCCCCATTGCGATCTCGCGGAGCAGTTCAGCTTCTACGGCGTGAGCGGACGCGAAGGGGCTGCGCGCAAGTTCAACCTGGATTTCTACTGCAAGGCCTTCGGCATCCCGTCGCCCAAGGCCGAGGGCGTCACCGGCTACCAGGTGCCGGAGATGATCGAGCAAGGCCGGTTCAAGGAGATCGCCGAATATTGCCTGCGCGATGTGGAAGCGACCGTCCGGCTGCACCGCATCTGGGCGGAACGGCTCAAGGGGATCAAATGAGCTTCGCCGAAGAACCCGCCATTCTCGTCTGCTGCGCGGTGCGGGAAGAGGCGGCGTTTCTCCGGCCGGACAAGCGGCTCGATGTGCTGGTCACAGGCATGGGCCGGGACAACGCCGAAAAGCAGGTCCATCAACGCCTCAAGACCTCCGAATACGATCTTATCCTGACCTGCGGTTTTGCAGGCGGCCTGAATCCGTATTTGTCTTCCGGGACGGTGGTCTATGACTGCGATCCGGACGAACCGCTCAACGCCGCTTTGCTCGCGGCCAAAGCGTGTCCCGCTACCTTCCATTGCTCGGACCGCGTGGCCGTGACCGTGGCGGAAAAGAAGGCGTTGTGGGAATCGACCCGATGCGACGCAGTGGAAATGGAGTCGCAGATCATCCGCGCCATCGCCCGCGCGCATGAGATTCCCAGCGCGACCGTCCGGGTCATCTCCGACTCGGCGCAGGAAGACCTTCCCATCGATTTCAACGCGCTGATGACCGCCGACTATCGTTTGAACTTCTTCAAGCTCGCCGGTGCCATCGTGCTTTCGCCCTCGCGCATCCGGGGCTTGATGCGTCTCCAGCAGACCAGCCGCACCGCAGCCAAGAACCTGGCCGCGACGCTGGATGCGTTCGCCGCCGGATGGAAGCGACTGCCCGGTTCCTGATCTCTTCGCGCTGGCCAGCCAACGGGGCGCTGCGTTGAATCCCGCCCATGCCCGACCTTTTCGCCGCCGATCCGTCCATCTACCGAGTCCGCAGCAAGGCCGCCGGTCCCGCCGGCTCGCTGCCCATCGACGCCGATCTTTTGTTGAACCGTCCCAGCGGCGATCTCTTCGGGCTCACGCAGAACGTCGGCATGGGCTGGAACCCCGACGAACTCGGGCGCAAACAGTTCCTCATCCTCAGCACCCAGGGCGGAATGCGCGCCCCGGATGGCAAACCCATCGCCCTTGGCTACCACACGGGACACTGGGAAATCGGCCTGCTGGTCCAAGCCGCTGCCGAGGAGTTCCGCCGAGAGAAGAGCGTGCCCTTCGCCGCCTATTGCTCCGATCCGTGCGACGGCCGCACGCAGGGCACGACCGGCATGTTCGACAGCCTGCCGTATCGCAACGACGCCGCGCAGCTCTTTCGGCGCCTGGCCCGTTCGTTGCCCTGCCGCGCGGGCGTGATGGGAGTGGCCACCTGCGACAAGGGGCTTCCCGCGATGATGATGGCGCTGGCCGGCTTGCGCGATCTGCCCGTCGTGCTCGTGCCCGGAGGCGTGACGCTGCCTCCGACCAACGGCGAAGATGCCGGAGCCGTGCAGACGCTCGGCGCGCGCTATGCCCACGGGATGGTATCGCTCCAGGAAGCGGCGGAGTTGGGCTGCCGAGCGTGCGGTTCGCCGGGCGGCGGCTGCCAGTTCCTCGGCACGGCGGCGACCTCCCAAGTGGTGGGCGAAGCTCTGGGGCTGTCCCTGCCCCATTCCGCGCTGGCTCCTTCGGGCGAGCCGGTCTGGACCGATCTCGCCGTCCAATCCGCCAAGGCACTGGTGGAGTTGGAAGCGCGGGGCATCCGCAGCCGCGACGTGTTGACCGATGCCGCCCTCCGCAATGCCATGGTCGTCCACGCGGCCTTCGGCGGCTCCACCAACCTGTTGCTCCACATCCCCGCCATCGCCCACGCCGCCGGGCTGCGCCGCCCGACCGTGGCCGATTGGATCGACGTCAATCGCCGCACGCCGCGCCTCGTCAGCGTCCTGCCGAACGGCCCCGTCCACCATCCCACCGTCCGTGCCTTCCTCGCCGGTGGTGTGCCGGAGGTGATGCTCCATCTGCGCCGCCTCGGACTGTTGGAAACCGGCGTGCTGACCGTCACCGGTCGCACCTTGGGCGAATCGCTCGACGCCTGGGAACGCAGCGAACGCCGGAGCCGTTTCCGCGAGATCCTCCGCGAACAGGACGGCGTCGATCCCGACGAGGTCATCTTCAGTCCCGAAGCAGCCGAGGCCCGTGGACTGACCTGCACCCTGAGCTTCCTCCAAGGCAACCTCGCGCCCGACGGCGCCGTGATCAAAAGCACCGCCATCGATCCTTCGGTGGTCGATGCCGACGGCGTCTATCGCAAGGAAGGCCCGGCCAAGGTCTTCACCAGCGAGAAGGCCGCCATCGCCGCGATCAAGGGCGGCGCGGTGAAGGCCGGCGACATCATGGTCCTGGCCGGGATCGGGCCGATGGGCACCGGCATGGAGGAAACCTACCAGGTGACCAGCGCGCTCAAGCACCTGCCCTTCGGCAAACACGTCGCGCTGCTGACCGACGCCCGCTTCTCCGGCGTCTCCACCGGCGCGTGCGTCGGCCACATCGGGCCCGAAGGCTTGGCCGGCGGCCCCATCGGCAAGGTGCGCGACGGCGACATGATCCGGCTCGTGATCGAGCGGGCCCAATGCAGCGGCCGCGTCGATCTCGTCGGCGACGGCGACCGCCGATTCAGCGCCGATGAAGGCGTAGAAGTGCTGCGGCAACGGGCTTCCCGCACCGATCTCGCCCCGAACGCGAATCTCCCCGACGACACGAAGCTCTGGGCCGCGCTTCAAGCCGCGAGCGGTGGAACGTGGGGCGGGTGTGTGTTCGATGCGGAGGAAATCGTTAAACGACTGGTATCCTGCCCCCGCCCATGAACGGCGGAGCGGTGAAGCCTGCAGGACTGCGGCCCGGATTCGCCGGGAGCCTTCGCTTCATTTCAGAGCGCCTGCTGGATTGACAGCGCTGGCGGAGAAAGAAATGTCCTGCGGATCAGTCCTGACGCCGCCATGGAACCTTGCACCGCCGAAACCAACACATCCGCCCGGTCCCTCATCCAGGAGCATTTCGGCAGGACTCCGGCCGAGCAGCTTGTCACCGCGAACCGGAAGTTTCCCCCGACGTCGCGGGTGGATCTTCAGGTGGCGCTGGAACGCTGGTTCCAGGCCCGGAGCAAGACGCGACTGGTCGGCGTCCATGCCGCCTACGAGCACGAGACCATGACGTTCGCGCATCTGTTGCGGGCCGGGGAGCATCCGGTGATCGTCAGCCCGTTGCGGCACGACGAAGTGGACGCCGGCGACGCCATGCCGAAACGTTGCCTGCACAGCGGCCTGTGGCTCGCATGTGAAGGGGACCGTCCTCCGTTCGCGGTTCTCCTCAGCAGCGCAGCCCGCTTTGGCCAAGACGAGGGGCTGCATGTCGAGATCGCGGTGACGCCGGGCGAAGACGGCCTGTCCCTTTCCCACCGGTTCCTCGCCGAACTCGAGAAGCTGGTCATGGAAGCCGGCTCCTATCGGGGCAAAGTCATTTCGCTGGAAGGGGCGAAGGGCTATTCCGGCAAATCCGGCGGCATCAAGGTCCACAAGCTGTCGGCGGTGCCGCGCGAAGCCGTGATCCTGCCGGAGCAGACGATCCGTCTGCTGGAGAGAAACGTGACGGAGTTCGTCGAGATGCGGGACCAATTTCGCCGGCTCGGCATGGCGACCAAGAAGGGGCTGCTCTTCTACGGACCACCGGGCACGGGCAAGACCCATACGATCCGCTACCTGGCCAGCCTGCTGCCGGGCCACACCACGATGCTGATCACCGCGGAGCAGGTCGGACTGATCGACGAATACTTCCAGCTCGCCCGCTTTCTCCAGCCCGCGATGGTGGTGATCGAGGATGTGGACCTGATCGCCCGCGCCCGCGAACGGATGCGCGGGGCCTGCGAAGAAAGCCTGCTGAACCGGCTGTTGAACGAAATGGACGGATTGCGAGAGGACGCCGCCATCCTCTTCGTCCTGACCACCAACCGCCCCGAACAGCTCGAAGCCGCGCTCGCTTCCCGGCCCGGGCGGGTGGACCAGGCCATCGAGTTTCCGCTGCCCGACAAGGAAGGCCGGCGAAAGCTGGTCCAGCTCTACTCCGGCGGCCTCTCCGTTCCGGAAGAGATGCTGGAACTGCTCGCGCAACGCACGCAGAAGGCCAGCGCCGCCTTCATCAAGGAGCTGATGCGTCGGACCGCGCAGAACTTCCTCCGGAGCGGCGGCAAAGGGGCATTGACGCCGGATCATGTCGAACCGGCCTTGGACGAGATGCTTTTCTCTGGAGGCAGCCTGAACCTGAAGCTGCTCGGAGTCGGAGCTGGCGTTTGATGTAGCGCAAGACAGGGCGGCATCGCCCTGAAGCGCGGCCAGAAGAGCAATTTCTGCAAATAGTCGGGAATTGCGGCCGGAGCCATCTCCGTGGGATTCATGGGGTTGTCGTTCGACAACTCTATGATCCCCCAGCGCGGTTTTACCGCCTTCTTCTTGGCCGTCCTTCTGGCCGTCGCCTTCCACGTAGCCCCTTCCACCCTCGCCGCCGAGTTCGCCTGCGATTCGCTGAGCGCGGGCAATGTGGGCGGAAAGACCTACTGGTTCTATCCGCCGGACAACGGTTCGGCCGAATACCCGGGCTTCACCGGGCGCGGCTACAGCAACCTCGTCTTGAACGCCAATGGCACCTACACGCTGAACGCCGCCAACGCCGCCTTCACCCGCTCCGGCAACTGGACCGCGACCAACGGGCTCAACGGTCCGTTCACCTGGGTGGATGTCTGGCTGTCGAACTTCCCCGAAACGGGCGAGCGGTCGGTCGTGGTCCTGTTCAACACCTGCGGCGGTGAACTGGAGCGGATCGAGCCGGTCTTCGCCAACGTGGCGTCCTTCGCCTTCCGCGTGACCGACGGCGCGGTGCCGACGCCCCGGCCCGTGGCGAACGTTTCTATCCACGGCGGGGGCGGGAGCTGGGAAGTGGGCTCCTCGCCCACGCTGACCGTGACAGCCGACGGCGACCGGCCGCTGACCTTCGCCTGGAAGAGCGCTGCGGGCGTTCTCCCGTGGGCCACCGGTTCGACGCTGACCCTGACCAACATCCAGTTCGCCCAGTCCGGCAGCTACACCGTCACCGTGGCCAA
>CBFGQE010000070.1:0-10441 GCA_965650815.1 uncultured bacterium | reverse complement strand
AGCTGCTGTTGCCCGTTCGGACCAACGGCGCGGTGCCGATGGCGTAGGGGTCCCAGTCGGGCTGGCCCTTGTAGCGGGTCCAACCGGTCGTGCCCGACTCCATGCCGGGATTGTTCAGCACGTTGGCCGCTTCCAGCACGGGCGCGGCGGCGAACACGGCACTGCCCGCCAGGAGCAATGCCCGGAGGCGATGGAGCATCCGGCCTAGACCGGATACAGGTTCAATCAAGGGGAGGTTTGGGGTTTTCATGCGGTAAATGAGCAATGACGAATCAGACTGGCGACGGAGCATGACAATTGTTTTGACCGGGAATGTAGTAGTTCGTATTACAAATCCACTTCACGTGTCAACCATCCTCTCTTCTTCGCTTGGATTTCCGGCGCTTAACCGCTGGCGGAACGGTGTTTTCTGCGCAGCGCTGCTGGTTTGGATGCTGGGGCTGGGAATCGGCCGGGCAGCAGGCGGGCTAGCCAGCGGCGGCTTCGAGCGCAGCCCGGCCGGGCCGTCGCGGGAGATCAGCGGCTGGACGTGGTATGGGCAGGAGTGGGGCAACACCTTCAGCGAGACCGGTTCTCGGGCGCGGAGCGGGACGAACTTCTTCAAGGTGTTCCAGGGCTTCACCGGGAGCGTGAACTACAGCGGCATTTACCAGGACCACTTCACGGAAGCGGGCACCCGTTATCGCGCCGAGGGCTGGGCCTTCTCCGACAGCGCCGACGCCATCGCCGGTCAGAACAAGGCGTGGATCGAAGTCACCTTCCGCAGCGCCCCGGGCAAAGTTCTCGCGCTCTACCGCTCCGCCATCGTCACGGCGACGGCGTTGGGCAACGGCGGTTTTGCGCAGGACGAATGGTTCCGCCTCGCCGTGACCAACGTCTGCCACCCCACGACCTTCCAGGTGACGAACACGACGACCGAGCTGGTCGCCCCCGAAGGCGCGAGCTACGTGCGCACGCAGATCGTCTTCGAGGGCGACGCGCAGAATTCCGCCGGGGCGCTGTTCTTCGACGACTTGGCTCTGGAGAAAACGGCGACTCCGCCCGGGGGCGTGTGGAACGTGGTCTGGAGCGACGAATTCGACTCCGGCTCCGCGCCCGATCCCAAGAAGTGGACCTACGACCTCGGCAACGGCCCGCCCGCCGGTTGGGGCAACAGCGAGCTGGAGTATTACACCAGCCGACCGACCAATGTCTTCCTCGCCGACGGACGCCTCCACATCACCGCGCGCAAGGAAACGCTCAACGGCTTCAACTACACCTCCGCCCGCCTCAAGACCAAGGGCCTCCACAGTTGGCGCTACGGCCGCATCGAAGTGCGCGCCAAGCTCCCCTCGGGCAAGGGCATCTGGCCGGCGATCTGGATGTTGCCCGAAGACTCGACCTACGGCGGTTGGGCCGCGTCCGGCGAGATCGACATCATGGAGAACCGGGGCAGCAAACCCCGCGAGATCCTCGGCACCCTCCATCACGGCGGTTCCTATCCCGCCAACACCTACACCCAGGGCCCGACCTTCACCTTTCCGCCCGACGACTCGACCGCGAACTTCCACACCTACGCCATCGAATGGACCACCAACGCCATTCTCTGGGCCGTGGACGGGCAGGTCTTCCAGACCCAGACCAACTGGTGGAGCACCACCCGGGTGAATGGCCAGGAACGGCGCAATCCCTACCCAGCGCCCTTCAACCAACCCTTCCACCTCTTGATCAACCTCGCGGTTGGCGGCCACTTCGACGGCAACCCCACGGCGGAAACCGTTTTTCCGGCGACGATGGAGGTGGACTCCGTGCGCGTGCTGGAACGCACCGCACCGCTGAAAGTGGACTTGTCGCGGACGAACAACACCGTCCGCTTGATGTGGAACACCAACGTCGTGGCCCGCCTCCAAACCAGTCCCAACCCGACCGGTGCCTGGTCCAATCTCCCCAACGCCGCCAGCCCCTACGCTCCGTCAACCGCCGAACCCGCCCGCTTTTTCCGCCTCGCTACGCCCTAGGCCGGACCGGGCCGACCGATCAGGCCCGGGGCGAGCCGTAGGTGGATTCCAGCTTCTTGATGCGGGGATAGACCACGGAGGTCTCGGGAACGCGCTTCTTGACGACCTCGAAGACACGGCGGGCTTCGCCCAGGTTGGACTGGCTGACGAGGATCACGTAGTCGAGCTGGACCCAGGCGAGGCGAGGATCGCCGACCTTGTTGCCGTAGGTGTTGAGCCATTCCTTGAGGCCGAGCGCCCCGCGTTTGCGCGCGGCCAAGAGGTCGGCTTCCAGCTGGTCGTGCATCCGGGGAAGCTGGTCCTCGGTGACGACACCGGACGGGGAGAGGGGTTTGGCTTCGGCGGTTTGTTCGGCGGGTTGGGCCGCGCCTTCCTGGCTTTTGTAGTAGCGCCATGTGCCGAACGCGGCTCCGACGATCAGCAAGACGACGATGACGTTTTTCATGGTTCCAATCTCCTATTCCGCCCGGACTCAGGGACTGCTTTCCTTCTACCTCCTGACGCCGGAACGGTGAAACAGGTTCAAAATTTCCTCCACAGGGAAAACGGAGGAAAAGCCCGCGAAAAGCAGAATGGAAGGACGCGGCGGTGCTTTCCGCCGCACACCCTACTCGCCCTTGGTGCGTTCGATCTTCGCGCCGAGGGCGTTGAGCTTGGTCTCCATGCGCTCATAACCCCGGTCCAGATGATAGACGCGGTGAACCTGGGTCGTGCCCTTGGCCGCCATGCCCGCGATGACGAGGGCCGCGGAGGCGCGGAGATCGCTGGCCATCACCTGCGCGCCGCTCAACGGACGGCCGCCCTTCACGATGGCGCTGGGGCCTTCGATGGAGATTTCCGCGCCCAAGCGCGCCAACTCGCTGACGTGCATGAAACGGGCCTCGAAGATGCGCTCGGTGATGATGCTGATGCCCGGCGTGAGGCACATGAGCGACATCATCTGGGCCTGGACGTCGGTGGGGAACCCGGCATACGGCTGCGTGGTGACGTCCACGGGCTTCAGCTTGCGGCCCCGGGAAACCTTCAGGTCGGGGCCGACGCGATCCAGCTTCACGCCGGCTTCGCGGAGCTTGTCCAACACGGCGTGCAGATGGTCGGGACGCACGCCCTTCAGCGTCACTTCGCCATCGGTCGCGGCGGCGGCGATGGCGTAGGTGGCGGCTTCGATGCGGTCGGCGATGACCTCGTGTTCCGCGCCGTGGAGCTCCTTCACGCCGGTGATGGTGATGGTCGGGCTGCCCGCGCCGACGATGCGCGCGCCCATCGCGTTGAGGAACTTGGCGAGATCGACGACCTCCGGTTCGCACGCGGCGGAATCGATCACCGTGACGCCTTCGGCCAAGGTCGCGGCCATCATCACGTTGGCGGTGCCGAGGACGGTCGGACCCGCGCGGCCACCGAGGAAGATGCTCGTGCCGGAGAGGTGCTTGGCCACGGCATGGATGTCGCCGCCTTCGATGGTGATCTTCGCGCCGAGGGCCTCGAATCCCTTCAAGTGGAGATCAATCGGCCGCGCGCCGATGACGCAGCCGCCGGGCAACGAGACCGTCGCCTTGCGCGTGCGGCCGAGAAGCGGGCCCATGATGCAGACGGAGCCGCGCATCTTGCGGATGAGATCGTAGTCGCCCACGGGCTTGAGCTTCGCGGCGCGGATGCGGACCGAGTCCCCGTCCCAGGTCACTTCGGCTCCGAGCGACTGGAGGATCTGCCCCATGAACCGGACATCGCTCAGGTTCGGCACGCGGCGGATGACGCACTCCCCGGAGGTGAGAAGCGTGGCGGCCATGAGGGGGAGCACGGCGTTCTTGGCGCCGGAGATCTGGACGTCGCCGTGGAGCGGGACGCCGCCTTTGATGAGAAAACTGTCCATGAAGGGAGACGGGTGCGGTTCGCGGCGCGGATTAAGTCACCGCGTTCCGACCGGGTGCAACCGGGAAGTGGACCGAGCGGGAAAAACGCGCGCGGAAAATCCCCGCCGCGATCACCACGCGCCGTCGGCGACGGCGGACACGATGTTCTTGGCGAGATCCTCGGCCAGCAACGGAACGGCCTGCCGCTCGGCGGCGGCCTGGTCGTTGCCCACGCGGATGCTGGTGCGGCCGGTGACGGAGCGGGACAGGTTGGTGTGGCCGGTCGCGCGCTCGATGACGGTCACGCTCGTGACCAGCTCCAGGTTGTAGTCCTGCACCGTGAAGGTGTCGCGCGGCTGGTAGGAGAGTTCGCGCCGACGAAAGCCGGTGATCACGCCGGTGACGATCAGGTCGCCGTCGCCGGAGGTCTCCAGCCGGTAGGTGCCCTCCTGCGCGAACGACCGCCGCAACGACGCGCCCACGGCCTCGATCAGCCGCGGCTCCAGCGTCGCGTTGACGAAGGGGCGGACCGAGACCGAGCGCGCCCCGGCTTCCGCGCCGCTGGTGGGTCCGAGCCGATAACCGGCGCAGCCGGTCCCGAGCATGGCGACGGCCAAAAGAAGGGCGATGGAAGCGCGCATGGCTACTGGGCCGCAGGGGCGGCGGGGGTGGCCGGGCGGCGCTCCTTCAGCTCCTCGATCTTGGCCCGGGCCCGCGTCGCGTAGTCGGACTCCGGATCGCGCAGGATGGCCTCGTTGTAGTAGATCAGCGCGCCCTCCCAACGGCGGTGCTTCTCGTAATACCTGGCCGTGGCGAAGGCGCCCTTGGCCTGCTCGGCCCGCAGCGCCGCGATGATCGCGCGGGCCTCGGGCACGCGGGCGTCGTTCGGGAAGAGGGTGATGAAGTCGGTGAAGGTGCTGATCGCCTCGCCCGCGATGCTCTGGTCGTAGTCCGAGGTGCGCGCCTGTTTCTGGTAGGCCAAGCCCGCCTTGAAGACCGCGTCGGCCGAGACGCCGGGCATGTCGCGGTAGCGGTCGGCCGCGCGCAGGTAGGCCTGCACGGCGAGCGGATAGTCCTCCTGTTTCTCCCGGGCGGTGCCGATGCTCATCTGCGACTGAGGGGCGACCTTGCTGTAGGGCCCGTTGCCCACGATCTTCGCATACATCTCGGCCGTCTTCTCCATGCTGGGGAAGAACGGGATGTAGCCCCAGAGCTTGAACCACTGGCCGCCGAGGAACCGGTTCGCGATCTCGAACTGGCGCTGCAGGATCTCCTCCTGGTTCTCCAGCCTGGGATATTGGGTAAGGGCCTTCTGGTATTCCTTGAAGGCCTTCTCGTCCATCTTCTTGGCCTCGTAGGCTCGGCCCACGATGTATTGCGCCTGGGGCGCGAAGTCGGAGAGCGGCCAGGCGCTGACCACGCGGCGGGCGGATTTCAAAGCAAGGTTGTGGTCGCCGCTTTCGAGGGCCTTCTGGGCCACTTCGAGCTGGTCCTTGGCCCGGTTGCGCCGCCAGGAGCCCTCGCCGCCGTAGGTCTCGTAGGTCCAGCCTTCGC
The DNA here is from genome assembly GCA_965650815.1 of uncultured bacterium. Taxonomy (GTDB): domain Bacteria; phylum Verrucomicrobiota; class Verrucomicrobiia; order Limisphaerales; family CANJSG01; genus CANJSG01. The sequence goes on along the minus strand of CBFGQE010000070.1, from coordinate 5,040 downwards.
CGGGGCGATAGATGAGGGGCGCGGGCGACGGGAACGGCGTCACCATCACCAACAGCAGGGCCAAAGCGACCCGCACGGTCCAGCGATTCATGGCGCGGACGGTAGTCAACGCTTCGGACGGGGGTCAACCGGGCTTTTCCTCGGCGGCGGCGGAGAGGAAATTTTCCGCTCCGGGCAATGCGCCCTTGCGCCCCGGCGCACCGCGCACCTACGGTTCATGCGTGCCAGCAATGGTGATCGTCCCCGTCGCTCCGGACCCCCGCTCCGGATGGTCTCTTCCCACCGTCTCGTTTCCCCCCGAAGAATGATCGAACTTATCCAGTTTCCCTGGAGCCCATTCTGCCTGGTGCAGCGCCGCATCCTGGAATTTGGCCGCGTCCCCTTCAAAACCACCGACATCCCCAGCACCGACCGTTCGCTGGTCTGGAAAGCCACCGACGGAGCGTCCTATGGAGTGCCGGTGATCCGGGACGGCGCGAAGGCCATCTTCGAGAGCGGCGACGACACCCAAGACCTCGCGCAATACCTCGACGCGAAGTTCTCCCTCGGGCTTTTCCCGGCGCATTGGGCCGGCGTGCAGGACATCCTCTGGCGGCACATCGAGAACGAGATCGAAGGACTCACCTTCCGCCTCAGCGACATCTATTGGGAAGAACGCGTGCCGAAGTCCGAGGCCTGCGCGTTCCTGCGGCACAAGGAGCGGAAATTCGGCCGGGGCTGCATCGACCGTTGGCGCGCCGACGAGAAGGCGATGCTGAAGCAGCTCGCGGAAAAGCTGGGGGATTTCGAGCGGATGCTGGAGACCCGGCCCTACCTTCTGGACCACCGCCCGCGCTTCGTCGATTTCGACCTCTGGGGCATGCTCGCCGAGCTGGAGGTCGTGGGCCACCACACCCTGCCCAAGAAACACAAGCGGCTCGCCCGCTGGTATCGTTCCATGTCCCAGATCCAACTCTCCGACGTCTCCGCGTGAAAAACTTCGTCCTCGACACCAACGTCCTCCTCCACAACCCGAAATCGATCCTCAACTTCGAGGACAACCACGTCCACATCCCCATCGAGGTCATCGAGGAAGTGGACCGCTTCAAGCGCGAGTCCTCCGAGCTCGGCCAGAACGCCCGCGCCATTTCCCGGCTGCTCGACGAGCTCCGCACCCAGGGCAAGCTCAGCTCCGGCGTGAAGCTCCCCAACGGCGGCGTCCTCAAGATCGTCACCGACCCCGCCCCGCCCAAGAAACCGGTCACCAAGACCGAGGCGAAGGCCGAAGCCAAGGCGGAGGCCAACGGGCACATGACGGTGGACAACCTCATCATCCGCCGCGCCCTCGACCTCAAGAGCGCTTCCCCGAAGTCCACCCCCACGATCATCGTCTCCAAGGACATCAACCTCCGCATCAAGGCCGATGCGCTGGGCCTCCAGGCCGAGGACTACGAGAACGACCGCGTCCACCTCAGCGACCTCTACTCCGGGATGCGCGAGCTCGTCGTCGGCCACGACGCCGTCGCCAAGTTCCGCTCCCACGGAGAGCTCGCCCTGCCCTCCGGCGCGACCTACCACGCGAACGAATACGTCTCGCTCATCGACGAGGCCAACCCCAAGAAAGCCGCGTTGGCCCGGGTCGATGCCACCGGCCAGAAGGCCCTGCCCATTCTCGAAGTCCGCGAAGGCGTCTGGGGCATCCGCCCGCGCAACCGCGAACAGCACTTCGCCCTCGACGCCCTGCTCGACGACCGCATCAAGCTCGTCACCCTCATGGGCAAGGCCGGCACGGGCAAGACCCTCATCGCCATGGCCGCCGGCCTGAAGCGCACCGTCACCGACCGCGAATTCCGCCGCGTGGTCGTGGCCCGGCCCACCGTCTCGATGGGCCGCGAGATCGGCTTCCTGCCCGGCTCGCTCGACGAGAAGCTCGGCCCCTGGATGCAGCCCATCCACGACGCGCTGGAGCTCCTGAGCGACCTCAACATGGGCCACGAACACCGCCGCTCCGCCGACCTCATGCGCTCCGGCGTCATCGTCGTCGAGGCCCTCAGCTACATCCGCGGCCGCAGCATCGCGAACCAGTTCATGATCATCGACGAGGCCCAGAACCTCACCCCGCTGGAGGTGAAGACCATCGTCACCCGCGTGGGCAACGGCACGAAGATCATCTTCACCGGCGATCCCTACCAGATCGACAACCCCTACGTGGACTCCCAGTCGAACGGGTTCAACTACCTCATCAGCCGCTTCCGCGGCCAGCCTCTCGCCGCCCACATCGAGCTGCAAAAGGGCGAGCGCTCCGAACTGGCCGAAGCCGCCGCGAACCTGCTCTGAGCGGAGCTCAGGCGGTCACATCCGCGAGTCCGGTCGAATCGCCGGAGCCGTCAACCAGTGTCGATGGGCCATCGCTCGTCGGCTTGCCCAGGACCATCCGAAGAAGGTGCCCTTGGCTTTTGTGCACGGCCACGCGGACGTGACCGCCTGGGCTGCTACCCAGCTTCTTCATCTGACCAGTGTGAACGACGCTTCGGCCATCCTCTCCCCGTTCACCATCGCTTCGACGCGGTGTTGGCCGGGATGATGTTTGCGGGTGGTGAAGTCCTGGAGGCGCTGGCTCTTGGCCAGTTCGAGCGTCGCGCCGGCCTCCAGCGTCGTTTCCTTCCACTTGAAGACCTTGGCCGAAGTGTCGCCGGACTGCTTCACATAGTGGACCGCGTAGTCCACCACGAGCTTCTGTGGCCGCTTGGCCGTGGACCGGAGCCGCAGGGCCAGCGTCACGCGTTCGCCCAGCTTCAACTTGGCCGGTGAAACCGTGAACGCTTCCACCCGCACCTCCGCCTTCCGGCCCGCGCCGATCACGCCGAGCGCGCGGCGGTCGCCCTGCTTGATCAAGGTGCGCAACGCGCGTTTGGCGATCCACGCGGTGCGTTCGTCGGCCAAGTCCCAGCCGTCGATCCGCTCCAGCACCCAGTGCGGATGGTCCTTGGTGATGTCGTTCAGATGGTTCGCCACCGACTTGCGCACGTAGAGGCTCGGATCGGCCCGGAGGTTCTCCAAGATGGGCGCGACGGGGGACGGATCGGCGACGAGTTCCCGCAGCTTGAACGACCACGGCAAACGCGGCCGACACCCTTCGCTGGCCAAACGGCGGACGTGTTCATCCGCATCGCTCGACCATGTCTCCATCACCGCCAGCGTGCGCGTCAGATCGCGGCGCAGGAATTCGCGCACGGCGAACTCCGAGGAGCCGAACGGCGTGAAGAACTTGAGCGCGTCCATCGACCGCTCGAAGTCGTCCAGCCCGTAGAGCCCGACGTAGTCCGGCAAGACCAGCGAGACGAAGCCGTGCTGGAACTTCGGCGCGAGCTTCTTCAGCACGGCCAGCGCCTTGGGAAACTCTTCTGGCAACGTCGCCCGCATCGCTTCCGAAGTGCGCCGCAGCCGCTGGAGCAGGGATCGTTCGGCCAAGCCTTCCAGCGTCAGGGCGAGGAACCGTTTGCGGTCGAAGCCCGGATGCAGCCCCGCCAGATCGTCCGCGATCCGGCGGTAGCGGGCTTCGTCGAACCAATCCTTGAGCGCGGCGTTTTCCGACATGGCCGCCGACATAGCGGAGAGCCCGCGAGGTGGCGAGCGTTCTGAGGTGGAACGATACAATCGGAAGCCTGGCCTACGCTGTTCTCAACCCACTCGCGTGATCGGTAGGCCGTAGCGGTGCAGCGTGCGGGAGACGGACTGGTCACGAACCCAGCGGGTCAGTTCGGTCCGGCCTTCACCAATGATCGGCGCGTCGATCCAGTTCAGCCCCGCCGCGTGGATCGAGGCGAGCAGGCGGTCGCTGGTCGGGCCGACGGTGCGGACGAATTCGATCTGGCCCGTGAGCGTGGGAAGCCGCAGCGAAAGCGCCTCCTCCGTCTCCTCGTCCGCCCGGCTCACGAGCAACGGCGTGCCCGTGATGGCAGAAGCCAGCTTGGCCAAAGCTTCGGTGCGGGTGTCGCCCGCCGGCACGCGCACGAGCACGCCCTTGGCCGGGCGGTAGCGCAGCACGTTCGATTCACAGGCCAGCCCGGACGGATCGTGTTCCGCGCTGAAGTGCTGGCTCCAGATCGCGCGCCAGTGGCGTTCCAGCTCGGAGGTTCCGATGGAGGTGGTGTCGGTGAAGTGGAGGAACAGGCCGACGTAGTCCGGGCCGCCAGCCTTGCTGCCGGGGCCGATGCAGGAGCGTTTCCAGCCGCCGAAGGGTTGGCGTTGGACGATGGCGCCGGTGATGGGGCGGTTGATGTAGGCGTTGCCGACCTGGACCCGTTCGCGCCAGTGCGCGACCTCGGCGTCGTCGAGCGAGTGGATGCCGCCGGTGAGGCCGTAGTCGGGCGCGTTCTGGAAGGCGATGGCTTCGTCGAGATCGGCGGCGCGCATCAGGCCGAGCACGGGACCGAAACATTCGGTGCGGTGGAACCAGCTGCCGGGTTTCACGCCGAGCTTGATACCGGGCGACCATTGGCACGGATCGTCGGGCGACACCTGCGGTTCCAGCAGCCACTCCTCGCCGTCGTCCAAGGTGGTCAGGGCGCGCTTCAGATTGGGCGACGGTTCGCGGATCAACGGTGTGACGATGCTGGCGGGATGCGTGGACGGTCCGACACGCAGACTGGCGGCGGTGTCGCGCAACTGGCGGCGGAACATCGGGTCGTCGTAAACCTCCGCTTCCAGGATGCCGAGGCTGGCCGCGCTGCACTTCTGGCCGGCGTGGCCGAAGGCGGACTTCACCAGATCCTTGATCGCGAGATCGCGGTCGGCCTGGGCGGTGACGACGAGGGCGTTCTTGCCGCTGGTCTCGGCGAAGAGCCGCAACGACGGGCGCCAACCCTGGAACATCCGCGCCGTCTCCCAGCCGCCGGTCAGCACGACGGTGGCGACGCGCGGATCGGTGATCAGCGCGCGGCCGACCTCGCCATCGGCGCAGGGGAAAAAGCGGAGCACGTCCCGTGGCACGCCGGCCGCCCAGAGCTGTTCCGCCAGGCGCGCGGCGGTGGCGACGGTTTCCGGCGCGGGCTTGAGCAC
>CBFGQE010000069.1:0-10449 GCA_965650815.1 uncultured bacterium | reverse complement strand
CAACTGGTGCCCATCGTCTTCGATCCCAGCCGAAACGCCTTCGTGCCCAAAGCGCAGGACGAGGGGATCATCGGCCAGGATCTCGGTTCGCAGGACGCCGGGGCGGGCCAGCCGACGGAAGGCCAATGACCGGTGCGCTTGGAAACCATTCCAAGAAAATCGACGCAATGGCTTATCCGCGCACAGCCGGACGCCGATTCTCCCCGTGGTGCCGTCCGAGCCTTCCATCATTCGACGAGCCACGCCCGATGACGCGGTGCCGTGGATCGACCTGCTTCTGACCGTCATCGGCGGCGATTACATTGCCCGCGAGGTCTATGACCCCGTCTGGGTTGCGGAACAGTTCGCCTCCGAATCCGGCACCGAGACCTGGCTCGTGGAGGCGAACGGCCGGATTCTCGCCTCCGCCGCCATTCTCCCGCCGAACTGGCCCGCGCTGAACCCGATCTGCAACATCGGCCGCATCCTCGTCCTGCCGGAATGCTACGACGACGGATCGGCCCACGGCCTGTTCGAGAAGCTGCGGAGCGTGGCGTCCGAGCGGAACCAGACGATCATCGTCCGCGTGCCCGCGACGGACAACGCGCAGCAGCTGGTGATGGAGCATCTCGGCTTCGTCTGCTCGGGCTACCAGCCGATCAAGCATCTGGTCGGCACGCGTTCGGCGATGCTGTTCTACTCGCGGCCTGCGCGCGGGCTGCTCGCCGAACGGTTGCCGGTTTCCGAGGCGCTTTCCCAGATCAGCGAGCTGTCGGTCACGGTCCTGATGCTCATGGGCGTGCCCCCGCCGCATCTGATCCGCGACGGCGTCACGGGTTATCCGCTGATGTCCGACGCGATGAAGGCGGAGGAGGTTTCGTTCGACGGCTACAAGTTCTGCCGTTCCCAGTTGAGCCAGAAGAATCCCGCCGTGGAGATCTCCGGCGGCTTCCATCTCGGGTTCGGTCTCTTGCGCGTCGTGGTCAACGCGCCCGTGCGCGCGCTCTTGGCCCGCACGGCCGACAAGACCAACGCCGGGCTCGCCTACTACTTCGACGAACACGACCGCTGCGTGCGGCTGGTGGACGGCTTCTGCGTGGACGACGCCTCGATCGGCGGATTGATGCAGCACGCGCTGCGGATCGCGCACGACACCTTCCAGGCGGTGTATGTGGAGGTCGATGTGGTGGCCAGTTCCTCGCGCATGTTGAAGACGGCCGAGCAGGTCGGCTTCGTCCCGGTCGCCTATCTGCCCGCGTTCTACAGCCACAACGGCCGCTGCGAGGACGTGGTGAAGATGGTGAAGATCAACGTTCCCTACGAGTTCGAGGGCGGCCAATTCACCACCCAGGCCAGCACCATCGCGGCGGTGGTGGACCGCAGCTTCGAGGACATGAAGGTCGGGCTCGCCATCGTCGGCCTGCTGCGCGCGCTGCCCATCTTCAACAACCTCGGCGAGGGCGAGCTGCGCAAGATCGCGCGGCTCTTCCAGCAACGGCTCTATCGCCCGGGCGAAACCATCTTCGGCAAGAACCAGCCCGGCGAAGAGGCCTTCGTGGTCATGCGCGGCAAGGTGGAGATCTATCTGGACGAGACTTCCGGTCCGGTGGCCACGCTCGGTCCGGGGAAGATCCTGGGCGAGCTCGCCTTCCTGGACGGTGCGCCCCGCACGGCCAGGGCGGTCGCGGCCGAGGCGAGCATCCTTTTGCTGCTCCATCGCGACGCCTTTACCCGGCTCATCGCCAGCGAGCCGCATCTCGGCATGGTGGTCATGCGCAACATCGCCATCGATCTCAGCGCCAAGCTGCGCCAGACAAACTCCAGCCTGACGCACCGGAGACCGCCGGTCCCGTCCGTCACCAGCTCACATCGACCGTGAGCTTGCGGCCCTGCCGGTTGTTGAAGAAGAGCTTCCGGTGCGCCGTGCCGTATTCGTGCACGAGCTTCGTGATCTTCACGTCGAAGCAGCAGTATTCCGCGATCTCCAGCACCTTGCCCTCGCGCCACCAGCGCACGGCCTGAAGTCCTTCGCTGGTTTTCTCGAGGCCAAGCGTGGCGGACGCCACGGAATCGAGCGAGACGCGGTGCCCGAGGACCTTTTCCATCTCCAGCATCATGTCGAGCGACCGCACCTGGCCTGCGTCGAAGAAATCGTTGTAGCCCTGGAGCACCGTGTAGTCGAAGCCCTCGTGGTTGAAGCCCACCACCAGGTCCGCCCGGCGCAGCTCCTCGATCAGCTCGTTCACCTTGTTCTCCGGATAGATCCGGTAGCCGCCGCGCGCCGTGCTGTAGGTGACGCCCAGGCTCATCTTCAGATCGCGGATGTTGCCCCGGCCGCCGACCTCGTCGAAGGACTTCTGCGTTTCCAGGTCGAAATAGACGATGTTGTTCATCGAAGCCCGGTTCTTGTGACCCAACGCCGCCGCCCAAACCAGCGCAATTCCCGGCCCGGCCGTGCCTTTGGCATCGCCTCCGCCCGGCCGCTGGGGAACCCTCCCCTGCGTGACCCGGGAACGACTCGTGCAAAGCGTCCGGACCACGGTGCTCGGGCTCGTGGTCAACGCCCTGTTGGCCGCCGGCAAATTCATTGCCGGTGTCGTCGGCCATTCCCACGCGTTGATCGCCGACGCCGTCGAATCCCTTGCCGATCTCATCAGCTCTCTCGTCGTGTGGCGCGGACTCGTCGTCGCTTCGGCTCCGCCCGATGACGATCATCCCTACGGCCACGGCAAAGCGGAACCCATCGCCGCTGGCATTGTCGGGCTGCTGCTGCTGGCCGCCGCCGGTTGGATCGCGCTCAGCGCCATCCAGGAGATCATGACGCCGCACACCGCGCCCGCGCCGTTCACCCTCGCGGTGCTGGTGGCGGTGGTCGCGATCAAGGAAGGGCTCTTCCGCTTCGTGCGGCACCGGGGCATCGAGCTGGAGAGCATGGCCGTCGAAGGCGACGCCTGGCACCACCGCAGCGACGCCATCACTTCCCTCGCCGCCGGTCTCGGCATCGCCGTTTCCCTGATCGGCGGGCCGGGCTATGAGGCGGCCGACGACGTCGCCGCCCTTCTTGCGTCGCTCTTGATCGCCTGGAACGGTTGGGCCCTTTCCCGCCGCGCCGCCTGGGATCTGATGGACGCCGTGCCCGGTCTCGGCCTACGCGCGGAGATCACCGAGATCGCCGCCGGCGTCCCGCAGGTGGCGCATGTGGAGAAGTGCCTTGTCCGCCAGGCCGGCTACCAGGTCTTCGTGGACATGCACGTCCACGTGGACCCCGAGATGCCGGTCCGCGAGGCCCACGCCATCGCCCATCGCATCAAAGACCGCATCCGGGAACGCTTTCCCCGCGTCCTAGACGTGTTGATCCACATCGAACCCGCCACGGCCGAAGGCCCGAAAGGCTGATCCATGGCATTGCCTGGTAGGGACCGCGGATCGTTAAGCCCGTTCCGCCGGAACCGATAACCGGGTGGCGGCCGCAGAGGGACATGCGGCGCTCCAGGCTGATGAAGAAAATTCTGATCATCGAAGACGACACCATCACGGCGAACGTCTATTGCAACCGCTTTCGGGTGGAAGGCTTCCAGGTGGAGGTCGCCCCGGACGGCGAGGCGGGACTCGCGCTCGTGAAGTCGTTCGCCCCCGACATCGTGACGTGCGACCTCATGATGCCGAAGCGCAACGGCGTGGAGGTCATCACCGCGCTCCGCGCCGATCCCGCCACGCGCTCGATCCCCATCATCGTCTTCTCCAACTCCTACCTCAGCTCCATGATCAAGGATGCTTGGGCGGCGGGAGCCACCAAGTGCCTGTCCAAGGCCGACTGCACGCCCAAGCACCTGATCGAGGTCATCCAGAATCTCCTCGCGGCCAAGGCCGGCGGCGCCTCGACCAACGTCACCGCCCTGCCCGGATCGACCCAGTTCCTCGGCCGTGCCCAGGCGGTCGTGGGCGCGACCGCGTTCGTGGCCCGGCCCACCGGCCTTTCCGCCCCGTCCGGCAACACTTCGGCCGGGGCCATGTCCGGCGACAGGGGCGACGCCGAGGTGATGATGCAGGCGCTCCTGCGGAAGAACTTCTTCGAGAACACGCCCAAGGAGATGACCGTCTTCCGCTCCATCATGTCCTCGCTGAACAAGACCGAGGATCTCATGGCCCGGCCACAGGCCATGATGGATCTGGCCCGACGGATGAAGACGCTCTCCAGCGCCGCCGGAATGCTCTCCTTCCGCGTCTTCGCCACGCTCTCTTCGGCCATGGAGGCCTTTGCCCGCGAGCTGACCGAGAAGCCCGAGCAGATCAACACCTCCAGTCTCCGCACCCTGGTGCAGGCCGTCGATTTCCTGCCCGTGCTCCTGGAGCAATGCCATCTGCCCGAGGCGACGACGAATCTCTCCCCGCACATCCTCGTGGTGGACGACGAGCCGGTCTCGCGCCGCGCGCTCGTCACCGCCCTGGGCCGGGCCGATCTCCGGTGCATCCAGGTGGACGATCCCGCGCTGGCCTTCCGGCTGGTGGAGCAGAACTCCTTCGACCTCATCTTCACCGACGTCGAGATGCCCGGCATGAGCGGTTTCGACCTCTGCTCCAAGATCCGCACCTTGCCCGACGCGGCCCGCACTCCGGTCATCTTCGTCACGAGCAACACCGACTTCTCCAGCCGCGCCAAGTCCACGCTCAGCGGCGGCAGCGACTTCATCGGCAAACCCTTCCTCTTCATGGAAGTCGCCGTCAAGGCGCTCACCCACTACCTGCGCTCGCGCGACGTGGGCGCGGGCCGCTGAACGCCGCGTAGCGCCGGCGTCTCGTCGGCCGTGTCGCAAGCGTCGTGTTTGCCGGGGCGCGCTCCGACCGTTCGGCCGAAGCGTTCGTCCGCATTCCGACCGCCACTCGCCGCGTGACAAGATGCCCGGTTGCGGCACCGTCGGCCCCTCATGTTGCCGGCCATCCTGACCACGATCCTGTTCTCGCTCTCCGCCCTCTTCGGCGGACGGGTGAGCCGCATGATCAGCGGCACGGAGGCCAATTTCTGGCGCCTGAGCGTGGCCACGGTCTTCCTCGGAGCCTACGCCTTCACCCTGGGCCAAGGGCTGGAAGGCGCGGCCTTTCCGTGGCTGCTGCTCTCGGGCTTCATCGGCTTCGGCATCGGCGATCTCACCTGGTTCCAGGCATTGCCGCGCATCGGTTCCCGGCTGGGATTGCTCATGGTGAACTGCATCGCCGCGCCCGTGGCTTCGCTCATCGACTGGGCCTGGCTGGGCACGGTGCTGACTCCGCTCCAGATGCTCTGTTCCGTGGTGACGTTGACCGGCGTCGCCATCGCCGTCGCCCCGCCGAAAGGCGCGCAGCCGCATGGACCGGAGTTCTCCAAGGGGCTCGCTTTCGGCTTCGTCGCCGCCATCGCCCAGGCGGGGGGTGCGGTGCTCAGCCGCAAGGCGTTCACGATCGCCGAAGCGGCGGGCGATCCGTTGGACGGGATCACCGCGGCCTTCCAGCGCATCACCGCCGGCGTGGCGTTGAGCGGGCTGCTGCTGCTGTGGTTCAAGCGCCACCACTTCGCGCCCGCGCTGCTCGCGCCGGACGTGCCCGTGCCGCCCGCGCAGCGGCCGCCGCTGGGCAAGATCGCGCCGTGGGTGGTGCTCAATGCCTTGGCCGGCCCCGCGCTTGGCGTGAGCTGCTTCCAATGGGCGTTGAAGAACTATCCCACGGGCCTCGTGCTCCCCATCGTCGCGACCGCGCCCATCGTGGTGATCCCGTTCTCCTGGTGGCTCGACGGCGACAAGCCGACGCTCCGCTCCGTCCTTGGCGGCCTCATCGCCGTCGGCGGCGTGGTGGGGCTGACGATGCTCAAGCCGTGAAGCCGGGGCATCCCCTGACAGGGATCGGTCCGGAGAAAGATCCAGACGAAGGCAAGGACGAGGAAGCCGCGTGGCGATGGAGCCGGAGAGCGTCCCCCATTGAACGCCCTCCGGCTCGCCGCGCCGGGCGGTCTGCGGGCCATGTCGGCGGGAGGGCTCAGGACATGGCCGCGACTTCGACCCGGCTGGCCGCGACGGCCGTTGTGCCGGGTAGGCCCAACGCGCGCGGGTGTTCGTCCAGCACCAGGATGCCGTGGGGCGGCAGGTCGTAGGTGCCGGTGAAGGTCCTCCCCGTGAGGAAGTCGTGCATCGGTTTGTAGAACTGGATGCGGACGGGGGAGTTCTGGTGGTTCAACAGGAAATACACCTTGGAGTCCGGCCCTTGGCGGAGGCTGACCTCGACGGTGTCGGGCACTTTCAGCAGCGGGAAGAGGTTCGCCAGGCCGCGCAGCCAGACGACGAGATCGTAGTAGAACGCCTGGTGGCTGGCGAACCCGATGTAGATGGCGCGGCCGTTGCCGTAGCTGTTCATCGTCATGGCCGGGCGGTTCGCGTAGAAGTCCCGGGTGAAGATGCCCAGGACCTGCGCGCCGAGGGGCTTGATCACGTCGCACCAGAGCTGGGCGGGATGGAGGGCGGAGACGTGGAAGTCGCCCTTGAAGCTGAGATGGTTGTCCTCGCCCGGGTGCAGCGGATCGAACTCCTCGACCTCGATGCCGAAGACATCGGTCATCTCGTTCGGCATCCCGGTGTCGGGCACGATGTGGTTCTCGTCGAAGAGCCCGGTGTTGCAGGTGGCGACGAGGGTGCCGCCGTTCTCGACGTAGAGCCGGAGCGCGTCGGCCTCCGCGCCGCTGAGCATCTGGAGCGAGGGGGCGATGACGATCTTGTATTTGGAGAGGTCCTCCAGCGGCTGGGCGAAATCGACGGGGATGTTCCGGTCGTGGAGCGCGGTGTGGAAAAGGTGGATATGGTCGCGGAGCCTGAAGTGCTTGTTCGGCTGCATGGGCAGCTTCTGGCTCCAGTCGCTGTCGTGGTTGAAGAGGATGGCGGTCTCGGCCACGACCTTCGTGTTCTTGATGATCGGATCGAGCAGCTTCATCTCCGCGCCGATCTGCTTCACCTCGTGGTAGACGCGGTTGTCGCCGCGGCCGTCGTGGGTGAGCACGCCGCCGTAGAACTGCTCGGAGCCGATGCGGGGTTGGCGCCAGAAGAAGTAGAAGAGCCCGTTGGCCCCGCGCGACACGACCTGGTAGGCAAAGAGGCGGATGACGCCGGGACGCACGAGGGAGTTCACGTCGAGCCAGTTCACCTGGCCGGCCTTCTGTTCGATGACCCAGAAGCCGCTGTTCACGTCGCCCGGCAAACGGGTCGTGCCCTTCTTCAACGAGCGGAAGATGTCCACCTCGCAGGCGTTTTCGGCGGAGCGGGTCTTGATCGTCGCGTTGCAGTCGGCGGAGACGAAGTCCAGCACGTCGGCCAGGTCGAAGTGGTTGAACTGGCGGCTGAGGGCACGGAGGTTCGTGGTGATCGGCACGAGCGGCGTGACGGAGCGGAGCGTCTCCGCCTGGCAGCGCATGTAGGCCACGATGGTGTCGCTGGAGAACCGGAACCAATCCATCTGCAGCGCGGGATTGTGGACGGTGGGCGCCATGCGGGGCATGGGAACCTCCTCGAACTTCCGCACGGTTTGGCCCCAGAAGCGCAGGCCGAGGCAGTCGTTGAGCCGCTCCACGGTCTCGTATTTGGCCTTCAACCAGGCGTGCCAATCGTGCTCGGTGTCGGCGTTGAAGGAGGATTCGGTGAGGTGCCCGCCGATGCCGTTGTCGAGCTGCCAAGCGATGAGGGCGGGATGGTCGCCGAGGTTCTGGGCGACGGCGCGGACGATCTTCTTGCTGTAGTCCCAGTAGGCGTCGCTGTTCAGCGAATAGGCGTGGCGCGTGCCGGCGTGGAGGGTCTGGCCCTTTTCGTTGACCGGCAGGATGTCGGGATGCTTCCGCGAAAGCCACAGGGGCGGCGCGGCGGTGGGGGTGCCCAGCACGACCTGGATGCCGTGCCGGTGCATGAGGTCCATGGCCCGGCGCATCCAGGCGAAGTCGAACTTGCCCTCCTCCGGCTCATAGAGCCCCCAGGCGAATTCGCCCATGCGCACAGCGTTCACTCCGGCGGCCAGCATCAACTCCACGTCACGGCTCCAGCGGGCCTCCGGATCGTCGGCACTTCCAGCATAGGGATAGACCCAATGCTCCGGGTGGTAATCGACTCCGAAGAACATAGGTTTTGAGTGGTTAGAAGTTTTTGGGGAACTGTTGTCGGGTATACGCCCGCCTTGGGAAGGGCTCAACGGGTAAAGCCGACGCACACCCGGGCACACCGTCCGGACACGGTTCCTTGATCGCGAAGAAAAGCCCCCATTTATGGGGGGATCGAGCGGGTTTTCCCTTTTCGTTAACGATCTTCTGTGCCAGCAGACGCACAGGAGACCTTGCTGAAGAGCCTGTGGTGTGATCCGCTCCGCACACCACAGAACGCGGGTCTTTCATCACCGGGATCGTTGTCGGCCATGCCGCCCAGATTACCGGCGCAGGAGCGTCCGAAGGAGGCGGCTCCCCTGACCCGGGTTCACGGTCGAACCGCAACGCATATCCATCGAGCCGGTGCCACGCCGGACGCGCGCTTTCGCCGAAACGTAACGGCTTCGGCGAAGGTTCGTGCCCGGGGAGACACAGGTTCAGCCGCTGCACATCATGACTACCTCCAACCTCTACCGAACCACCGCTCCGCCGCCGCTGCTCCTCACCCCCACGCTGCTCGCCTGCCTCGCGGGCCAATTGCTGGCCGCTCCGGCCGGTCCCGCGCCGCAGATTCCGGACGGCGGCAGCGCGCCCGGAGCCTATCCGAACACCTCGGTCACTGCCGTGAACATCCTGGCCAAGGGCAGCACCACGTTTAACAGCAACGTGGAGATCACCGGCTTCGACGGCCAAGGGCCCATCGGCTGGTCGGTCACGAAATACAACCGCGGCGATCTCGCCGTGCGCTTCGCCCCGGCCAATCCGACCGCCGCCGTGACCAACCTGAACAAGGGCTTCATCGACTTCACCGACACCGCCTCCGGCGCGGCCAGCCACACGTGGCGGCCGAACCGCGAACGCGGCGTCATCATCCCCACCGCGCGGCAGAACGGGCCGATCAACTGGAACGACGGAGAGGGCGCGTTCTTCCCGACCGTGGGCCTGTCCTGGGCTTCCTCCGGTCCGGGCTACAGCATGCTCGACGGCTCTTTCGGCAACGGAGACGTGGACATCAACACCGGCCGCTCGGGCACTCACGCCACCAGCCCGGAGGCGAACTTCGCCTTCTCCGTCACGTGGTTTCCCTTTGACCAGGGTTGGATCGGCGGCGATGTGGGCACGCCCGTCATCGGCGATCCGAACGGGGTCCTGCCCGACGGCTCCGGTCGCTGGAGCGCGCCCAACGCCCATTCCGCCGGCATCACCGCCGGCATGATCCAGTGGCAGATCTCCTCCATCAGCGGCACCTATGGCGGCTTGGCGACGGTGACGCTGCCCGGCGTCGATTCGCTGGAAGACGGCATGATCTTCGCCACCTCCACCGATGGCGGCAGCGACGTGAACATCGTCGGCGTGCTGCCTTCTCCCGGCGGCACGAACTGGATCGTCACCATCCGCGAAGATTCCGAGACCACGGCCGACACGCTCGCCGTCGATGGCCAGTCGGAGTTCCAGTTCGTCTATGTTCCCTTCAACGCCCAGCGCCTCGTCGGCGGCCACATCGTCGGCACGACCGGCGCGAAGCGGAAAGCGGCCGGCGACTTCACCGTCGTCCGCACCGCCGTCGGCACCTATGAGCTGACCATCCCGGGCAAGACCGGCGCCGATGGCGCGCTCCTGCTCCAGGTGGCCGACCAGGAAACGGGCACGACCGACACGCTCGCTTCCCGCGCCTTCCTCTCCTACCAGTATTCGGGCGGGAAGTTCGTCATCCAGTCGCGCAAGACCACCTCGGAAACGACCGCCGATCTGGCGGACGCGAGCTTCTATGTGGCCTGGGTGGACTTCGCCAATCCGCTCGCCATGCCGGAGGCTCCGGTGTTCCGCAGCCAGGGCCCGACGCGGTTCAGCGCCGACGGCGTCGTCGCGCAGGAAGCCAACGTGGCCGCCCACACCACCGAGCCCGAAGTGCTCGTGACCACGATCGACTCCGCCAACGCCGGCGGATGGATCGATCCCGAGACGCAGCAGGGGGCTTTCGGCGCGGTCGTCGGCCGGTTCTACGATCCCCGCACGCTCGCCCCGACCTCCGAGCCCTTCCTCATCATCGCCAATTCCGCCGGCGCGGTGTCCAAGCACGACGTGAAGTTCAACCCCGTGAGCAAGCAATACGTCGTCGCGGCCAAGGCCAATGCCCGCGGCACGACGGGGGCCAACGTCGTCGTCCTCGCCACGGTCAATCCCGGCCCGGTGGTTGAAAGCGTTTCCCAGGTGGCCACCAGCGTCGTCCACAACGCCGCCGCCGACAGCAACTACGACGACGTGGCCGTGGCCGTGAGCTCGGCCAACGGCAACATCCTCCTGGCCGCCGAACGCGCCTTCACCGG
>CBFGQE010000068.1:0-10464 GCA_965650815.1 uncultured bacterium | reverse complement strand
CCAGGGCGCTCCAGCCGGAGGTCATGTGGACCACGGTGCCGCCGGCGAAGTCGATCGCCTTGATGGAGGCGTCGGCATTCAAAGGACCGCACATCAGGCCGGTGGTGGACCAGACCATGTGGGCGAACGGGAAATAGACCACGAACATCCAGATGCCGACGAAGAGCAGGATGGCCGAGAACTTCATGCGCTCGGCGATCGCGCCGACGATCAGCGCCGGGGTGATGATGGCGAAGGTGAGCTGGAACATCGCCCACATGCTGTCGCTGATCCAGTGGTAGCCCGCGCCGACCTTGTAGGGATCGACCCCGTCGAAGAAGGCGTTGGCGAAGTTGCCCAAGATGCCCTTGATGCTTTCACCGCCGCTGGAGAAGGAGAGGCTGTAGCCGCAGGCCCACCAGAGGATCGTGACCAGGCCGGCGATGCCCATGCACTGGGCCAACACGGAGAGGACGTTCTTCTTGCGCACCAGACCGCCGTAGAACAGGGCCAAACCGGGCAGGGTCATGAAAAGGACCAGCGCGGTGCTGACCATCTGCCAAGCGTTGTGGCCAGGACCGGGGCCGGCCACTTTGGAGGCCACGTCCGGGGTGCGGGCCCCGTTGTTCATGTAGGCCTCGATGTCGGCCACACGCTGCTCGAGCGTGGGTTCGGCCGGAGCCGCAGCAGCGGGAGCGGGCGTCGCCGGAGTGGCCTCGTCGGCGGCGTGGGAAAGGGCGGGAGCGAAGGCCAGCGAAGCCATCAATCCCAGACAAAGGAACAGTTTTTTCATTGGTGAGGGTGTGGAGGAGGGGTGCATGGGGAGGTTAAACGGCGGAGTCGCCTTTCTCTTCGGTCCGGATGCGGATGGCTTCGTCCACGGTGGAGACGAAGACCTTGCCGTCGCCGATCTTGCCGGTCTTGGCGGCCTTCACGATGGCGGCCACGGCGGCTTCGACCCGGCTGTCGGGCAGAATGAGTTCCAGTTTGATCTTGGGCAGGAAATCGACCGTGTATTCGCTGCCGCGGTAGATCTCGGTATGCCCCTTCTGACGGCCGAAGCCCTTGACTTCGCTGACCGTCATGCCCTCGACGCCGATCTCGCTCAGGGCGTCCTTAACTTCCTCCAACTTGAATGGTTTGATGATGGCTTCGACTTTTTTCATTGGGTGAGGTGGGTGGTTTGCACTGGGACATCCGGAGCCCCGGCCGGGTGGCGCTCTCAGGCGCCCGGACCCGAACCGACGAACAGGCCATGCAAAAGCACTGCCCCCTTTAGCACCGGCGGTGCCAAGGAGGCGGAAGGGGAGCGGTTCCGGAAAATCGCCGAAAATATGGGCGATTTAGCGGAAGCGGGGGCGAGCGATGAATTCATCTCATAGCTGCCGCTTGGCCCGATTTGACCAGTTGCGCCGAAACGGGCCAGTTTCGTGGCCAGAATCGACGTTTGCTCTCAAGTGGCCCGTGGAATCGTCGAACCGAGGGCGATCCACGAAGGCTGCGTTCCGGAGATTTCCGGAAAACAAAAACGGCGGAGACCGGTTAGGTCTCCGCCGTGGTAAAAGCAGGGAACAATCAGGCGCGCTTACCGCGAGCGGGCTTGCTCGGTGCTTCTTCCTTCGGGGCTTCGACGGGGGCCGGAGGCGGCGGGAGCGGGGTGGAGCTTTCGACGCGGACCTTCATGGTGCAATGCACGTCGGGGTGCAGGCGCATCTCGACCTCGTGCTCGCCCAAGGTGCGGATGGGTTCGGAAAGGTGGATCTTCTTCTTGTCGAGGGAGATCTCGAAATGGGTTTTGAGCGCGTCGGCGATGGTGCCGCTGGTGACGGAGCCGAACATCTTGCCGTCCTCACCGGTCTTGACCGTGATGACGGTGATGAGCTTCGAGAGGCTCTTGCTGAGCTCGGTCATCGAGTTGAGCTCATGGGCTTCGCGTTCGGCGCGGCGCTTCTGGAGGGATTCGAGCCGACGCTTGTTCGCTTGGGTGACGGGGATGGCGAGGCGCTGGGGCAGGAGGAAGTTGCGGGCGTAGCCGGCGGAAACCTTCACCTGGTCGGACTCGCCGCCGAGACCCACGATGTTGTGGGTCAGAATGACATCAATCTTGGCCATAAGAAAAAAAACGGGTTGGTGCGGAACGGAAAGAATCAAAACGGAACGTCGTCGTCCTGCGGCGGCGCGTCCGAATAGGAGGAATCGGCCGCTGGAGCGGGAGCGGAGCGGGAGGGGCGGGGTGCCGGAGCGGAAGCGCTCGTCGGGCCACCTTCGCCACCGGCCTTGGAGTCGAGGAACTGGAAGGATTCCATGACCACGCCGAGCTTGCTGCGCTTCTGGCCGGTCTGTTTGTCGTCCCACTGGTCGAGGCGCAGTCGGCCTTCGATCAGGATGGGGCGGCCTTTGCGGAGGTATTGGCCGATGGTCTCGGCTTGTTTGCCGAACGCATCGACATCCACGAACGTGGTTTCCTCGCGGGTCTGTCCATCCTCGCCGGCGAAGCGGCGGTTGATGGCGAGGCCGATGCGGGCGATGGCCGTTCCCTTGGGCGTATAGCGCAACTCGGGATCGCGGGTCAGGTTGCCCGCCAAGATCACTTTGTTGAAGTTTGCCATGGCCTCTCGGGAAGGGCGAAGGACGCTTAGGCGGCCGCTTTGACGGCGGGAGCGAGGCTGAACATGACGCGATAGACGTCGTTGTTCAGGACGAACTTCTTCTGGAGGGTCGGCAAACTCGCCGGGTCCGCCAAAAAGATGATGTTCACGTAGAAGCCCGAGGTGACTTCCTTGTCGGTCACGCGGGAGAACGGCTTCTTGTCCATCTTCTGGACCGTCTCGATCTTGCCGCCAACGCCGGTGATTTCGGCGGAAACCTGGTCGATGACATCCTTGATGCCGTCTTCCTTGCCGCTCAGGTTCAGAATGAACAGTCCTTCGTATCGCTTCACAGTATTCTTCAGTTTTGGGCGGTGGACTCCACCGACCCGTTAAATTCGTTCATCGCGCGGCCAACGCCGTGCTCCAACCAACATTCGACCTGCCATTCGGCCCGGTCCAAAACCTTCTCCAGCACCGGCTCGTCTTCCGCCGAAAACGGCTGCAACACATAGCCCGCGATGTCGCGCTTCTCGTTCCGGCGTCCGATGCCCAGCCGGAGCCTCGGATACTTCCGGGTTCCCAACCGTTGCTCGACCGATTCGAGGCCGTGGTGGCCGCCGCTGCTGCCCTCGGGGCGCATCCGGATCTGCCCCATCGGAAGATCCGCATCGTCCACCGCGACCAGCACCGATTCCGCCGGAACCCGGTAAAAACCGGCAATCCACTGCACCGCTTCCCCGCTCAGGTTCATGTAGGTCTGCGGCTGCGCCAGCAGGACCGTGCCGTGATCCGAGCGGTGTTTGGCCATACGGGCCTTGAAACGCTTTTCCTCCGTCCATCCGGCCTTCCAGCGTTCCGCGAGTCTTTCCACCAAAAGGAACCCGATGTTGTGTCGGGTTCGCGCGTATTGTCGGCCGGGATTTCCGAGACCGACGATGATCCGGGTTTGTTCCACAAGGAGAGGGAACAAACGGGCGAGTCAACGCCCGCCGGGTTACTTCTTCTTGGCCGGAGCCGCCGCAGGCTTGGCCTCTTCCTTCTTCTCCTTGATCATCTCCGGCTGCTTGGCCGGAGCGGCGCCGGTGGCGGCGGCTTCGGCCGGAGCGGCTTCGACGACTTCGGTCTTCGGAGCGGCGACGGTGACGACAGGGACGTTCTTCTTGCCGAGGATCTCGACGCCTTCAGGGGCGGTGATTTCGCCGATGTGGAGGGTCTTTCCGAGCTCCAGGTTGCTGACGTCGATATGGATGGCTTCGGGAAGGTTGGCCGGGAGGGCGCGGACCTTGAGCTTGAAGAGCACATGCTCCAGCACGCCGCCGCCGGTCTTGACGCCGACGGGCACTCCGATGGTTTCGACGGGGACGGTGATGGTCACCTTGTCGGTGGCGGAGACTTCGTGCAGATCGAGGTGGAGAACCTTGCCGCTCAACGGGTGGTGCTGCACTTCTTGGACAAGGGCGGTGGTTTTGGTGCCGCCCTCGATGCTCAGGTCGATCAGAAGGGTTTCGGAAACCGAGTGCTTGATGAGCAGGTCAATGTCCTTGCGGATGATCTCGAGGTTCCGGGGCTGGATCTTGCCGCCGTAGATCACGGCCGGAATCCGGCCGCTTTCGCGGAGCTTCTTGGAGCCGCCGCGACGGGCCAACGTGCGGGGATACGCGGTCAATGGAACTGCTTTCATGTCTCTAAATTAGTTCGTTCGCCGCGTTAACTGGTGCGGCCGCCCTTAAATTCAAACAGCGAAGTTACCGAGGAATTGCTGTGAATCCGCTCGATGGCTTCGCCGAGCAATGCCGCGACCGACAAGGTGGTTATCTTCACGCCGTCGATTGCGGGGCGCTGGACCGTATCAGTCGTTATCAACTCGTCAATACAAGATTTCTTCAGCCGCTGGATGCCCAGTTCGCCGAGGATCGCGTGCGAAACGCAGGCGTAGATCTTCTTGGCGCCGTTCTTTTTCAGCAGCTCGGCGGCGGCGGTGAGGGTGCCGCAAGTCTCGGTCAGATCGTCCACCATGAGCACGTTCTTGCCGCGCACTTCACCGATCAAGGACATGGATTCGATCTCGGTCGGGCTCTTTCGGCGCTTGGCCACGATGGCGATGCTGGCGTCGAGGAACTGGGAGTAGGCGTAGGCCATCTTCAGGCCGCCGACATCGGGGCTGACGACCATGAGGTTCGGGATGCGCTTCTGCTTGAGATACTGGTAGATGACCGGGGCGGCGTAGAGGTGGTCCACCGGAATGTCGAAGAACCCCTGGATCTGCTGCGCGTGCAGGTCGATGGTCAGCACGCGGTTGGCACCGGCGGCGACGACAAGATTGGCGATCAGCTTGGCGGTGATGGGCACGCGGGGCTGGTCCTTCCGGTCCTGCCGGGCGTAGCCGTAGAAGGGCATGACCGCCGTGATCCGGTTGGCGCTGGAGCGGCGCAACGCGTCGATCATGATGAACAGCTCCATCAGGTGATGGTTCGAGGGCGGACTGGTGGGCTGGACGACGAAGACGTCCTCCCCGCGCACGTTCTCGTCGATCTTCACGAACGACTCTCCGTCGGGGAACGAACTGACGGTGCATTTGCCCAGCTCCCGGCCGATGGATTTACAGAGGGCCTCGGCTAGGGGGCGATTGGCGTTGCCGCTGAATATCTTCACGTGTGGGCTGCGGTTGGGGTCAAAAAAACACGACCACCTTCATCAGGCGGTCGTGACGACGCGGGACTGTAACAATCTGGAAATTTGCCGGGCAAGGAAGAGTTTGTGACATCCTTGGGCCAGCGGCGGCCTTCAACGTCCGACCGTGGGCAGAAGATAAGCGGCCGCTTCCTGGTCGTTCCGCACCAGCAGGACGTTTCCGGCCAAGGCGGGCGGATTCCAAGTCTTCGACGACAGGGCCGGGATCCGCCCCAGTTCCCTCCAGCCGTCCGAAGTGGCCGAGACGAGGGCCACATCTCCCGGTTCGGCTTGGATCAACAGAATGGCTTCCGCGAGCAGGACCTGCCCGAAGCCGTATTTGCCGTCCTTCCAGATGCGTTTGCCGGATTCCAGATCCAAGCAGGCCAAGGTCTCCTCCTCCAATCCGTAGGCGAACCCATCCCGGACCACGAGGCTGCTGAACTTGTTGCGGATGCTGCGGGATTTCCAAACTTGGCTGACAGCCAGTCCGCCATCGGCTTGCGCGGTGATCTCCAACAATGCCGACCCGACGCCGTAGCCGGCGGAGATCAGCACGCGGTTGGTCGAGATCGCCAAGGCCTGCCCGACCTTGGGCTGGGCTCCGGCCCAAGGATGGTTCCAGAGCACCTTGCCGGTCTCCGGATCGTGGCCGGTCACGCTGTCGGCGTTGACGGAGACGATCTGGCGGTGTCCGGCCAAATCCATGAGCACCGGCGAAGCAAAGCTCGCGGCCGCTGCGCCTCCGACCCAACGCCGTTCCCCAGTGGATTTATCCAAGGCCAGCACCGACGGGCCGCCTTCGCCTCCGGTCACGATCACGCGGTCGCCGTCGATCAAGGGGCCGTTGCTCTTGCCCCACATCAGATTGGCCGAACCCGCGCTGGCGAGCGCATCTACGCTCCAAAGTTTGCGGCCGGTGGCCAGATCGAGGCAGTCGAGCAAGCCGGTTGCTCCCTGGGCGAAGACCCGGTCGCCATCGATGGTCGGCGTGGCGCGCGGACCGTCGCCGCCGAGCGTTTCCGAGAACCGCACGCGGTTCGTGTGCATCCAGAGCAAGGCCCCGGTGCCGACATCGTAGCAGGATACCAATTCGTCTTCGCCGCGCTGTTCCTGGGTCACGGCGCGTCGGCCTGCCACAACGAAGCCCGACCAACCCAAACCGATGGCCTGCCGCCAAAGCAGCTTCGGCGGAGCGGCGTTCCAGTCCGGATTGAGCGCCGGTCCGGCCAAAGCACCGTCGCCGTTCGGGCCCAGGTAGCGGGGGAAATCCGCCAAGCCGGGCAGCGGAACCTCGTTGGTCGGCGTGAGCGAGATCGGCGCATTGGTCGCCGTGGGGCTTGTGGTTTCGCGCCAACGCCAGACCAGTTGCGGCGTGGCCTTGCCGTCGCGGGAACCTTCCCAGCGGAAGAGCAGCCGGCCGCCGATGGCACCAAGCCCAACGACCGCGAACACGGCCAGGCCCAGCAGCAGGCGCCGCCGCTTGGGCAGGTCCGTGAAGAAGGCATACCAGAGGCCGATCAGCACGGCCACGAACGCGCCCGTCACCGGCACCATGATGCCGCGCCGATAGTCGTCGGTGGCGTGCAGATAGGCCACGAGGCCGGTGTAGAACACGAGCAGGGAAACGGGCATCCACCAGCGCATCCGGCGCGGGGGCGGGTTGGTCGGGGAACTGGCCACGCGCCGAGTGTAGCGCAAAAGCCGGGATTGCCAGTCAACAACGCGGTGACACGGAGCGCGAACTGCCCGCTTGCGCGTCGCCGTGCGCCGGACACATTCCGCGCCGTGGCCCGTTCGCCCCGCAAACCCATGACCGGACTCGTTGTCGCCGTCGCGTCGTTCCTCGCCGTTTGGCTGGCCGTGGTGATCGTCAACCAGTTTACCCGCTCCGCGGCGGGCGGACTCCACGAAGGCCGTCTGGCACCTTGCCCCGAAACGCCCAACGCCGTTTCCAGCCAAGCCGAAGACGCGGGCCACGCCATCGCCCCGCTGAACTTTGCGGGCCAATCCCCCGACGCCATCCGTTCCCGCCTCAAGGCCGCCTTGGCCGCCATGCCCCGGATGAAACCGATCAAAGAAGAGGGCAATTACCTGCACTACGAGGCCCGGACCGCGTTCTACCGCTTCGTCGATGATCTCGAACTGCTGATCGATCCGGAACTCGGCGTTGTTCACGTGCGCTCGGTCTCGCGCTTGGGCGTCTCCGATCTCGGGGCGAATCGTCGGCGGGTCGAGGCGTTGCGTGCGGAACTGGCCCGTCTCTGAACAGCCGTGCGGCCTCGTCGGATTCGTGCTTCCCCGCCGCAACGGCGTTTCCCATGCTCCGGCTCACCTTTCCATGAGCACCTTGAACATCGCCATCATCGGCACCGGCGGCATCTCGCTGCAAAACCACCTTCCCGGACTCGCGCTTTGTTCTGACGTCAAGGTCCACGCCCTCTGCGACGCCAATGCCGCCACGCTCGAAGCCGCCCGCCAACAGACCGGCGCGCCCGTTGCTTCGACGAACTGGCAGGACATCGTCACCCGCGACGACGTCCATGCGGTCATCATCGCCACGCCCAATTTCCTCCATCCCGACATCGCCATCACCGCCGTGCGCCACGGCAAACACGTCCTCTGCGAAAAGCCGCTGGCTCTCACCTACGCCGACGCGCTGCGCATGGCCGAAGAAGCGGACAAGGCGAACGTCCGCCATCTCACCGCCTTCACCTACCAGTTCGTGCCCGCCATGCGGTATCTCAAGCACCTGGTGGATCGCGGCGATCTCGGCCAGCCCTACCATTTCCGCTCCTGCCGGCTTCAGGACTGGGGGACGCGCAACCTTGGCTGGCGGCAGCAGAGCAAGCTCGCGGGCACCGGCGAGATCGGCGACATGCTCAGCCACCGCATCAACTTCGCCCATCACCTGGTCGGACCGATGAAGCGGCTCGTCGCCAATCTGATGACCCTCACGCCCGTGCGCGGCGGTGCGCCCAACGACACCGACGACTGGGTGGCGATCCTCGCCGAGTTCAAGAACGGCGCGAGCGGCGTGCTGGAGAGCACCAAGCTCGCGAGCGGCGTGAACGAAAGCTGGCGCAGCCCCGACCGCGTGGAGATCAACGGCAGCGAAGGCAGCTTCAGCTTCACCACCGGTTCGTGGAACCAGCTCCACTTCGGCAAGGTCGGCGGTCCCGGCCTCGCCGCCATCGACGTGCCGCGCGAATTCTGGACCTGGCCCGGCAGCCAGCGTGATCCGTCGGTCGGCGATCCGCTCGTCAGCTTCCGTTACGACCAGGCCATCGAGTTCATCAACGCCATCCGCGAGCAACGCCCTTGCGCCGTCACCTTCCACCACGGCGCCGAAGCGCAGAAGGTGATGGAAGCGGCGGTGAAGTCCGCCCGCGAAGGCGCGTGGGTGAACCTCTGAAGGAGCGCGGACGCGGGGCGGATGCCGGATGCCTGATCCCAGATGCCGGATGGGAAAGCTCCTTCGGTCATTGAGCGTCAAACCGCCATTGACCGTATCGCACCTACTCGGTTGATCGAACTCGCACCTTGTGATCCGGCATCCGGATTCAGGCATCCGGCATCTGATCTACCTCAAGTTCGCCTCCAACAACGCCGCCCCCGTCAGCCGCTCCGGATCGGCCTTGGCCGCCCAAGCGATGCCGCGCAGCACGAGCAGCCGATACGCCGGGTCGTCCAACGTCCAGAAGTAGTGGCCGAGGATGCTGCCGAAGACGCGCCCCCCATCCCGCTCCATCGTCCAGACCAGCGGATGATCCACCCCGTCCACCTTGGCCGTGGCCAGGACCTGGACCCGTGAAACGTCGCCGATCATCGGCCAATACGGCTCGTCGAGGAACCGCAGCCGTTTCGGCAAGCCCTTGGTCAAAGCGCCCTCCGTGTCCTTCAGCTCCAGCTCGAAGGGCATGTGCCGGTAGAGCACCGTCTTCGGCTCGGCGGCCAAGCCGATCTGCTCGGCCAAACGCTTCGGATCGGTGGCGGAGATCACGGCCGAGTGCAGCACGACGATGCCGCCACCGCGCCGCTGGACGGCGTCGATCTGCGCGTGCTTCGCTTCGTTCCAATGGTGGTTCCAGTAGTAGAAGACCAGCGCGTCGGCCTTGGCGAACTGCTCTTCGGTCGGCCATTCCCAGGCCGTTTCCACGGCGGTGTTCGGCGCGGCTTGGCCCAGCAGACGCAACCACTTTTCCTGCCAACGCGGATAGTCGTGCTGGCCGGGACCGTGGTCTTTCTTGGCCGCGACCAGCACGAGACGGAGCGGCTTCGATGTGTCTGGCTTGAGCGGTGAAGGCAGCATCTTCTCAACGTCGGCCCGGGTGCGGACGGGCGGCTCCCAGAGCAGATAGGTCAGGAGTTCCTGCACCTGTGTCTCGGTCAGCGCGTCGATCAAGCCGGACGGCATGAGGCTTTGGCCGGTGGGATGGAGATTGGCGAGATCCGCGCGGGGCAGGGTGGTCTCGACGCCGTTCACATCCGCGATGACGACGGAGCCGGGCTCGGGTGAAGGGCGGAGAAAGCCGGTCAATACTTGGCCGTTCTTCCGCTCCGCTTCGTAGGCGACGTATTCGGGATGCAGCGTGGCGTTGGGCTCGCGGATGTCGCGCAGCACGCTGGCCGTGTCGCGATGGACGAGGTTCGAGAGATCTGGGCCGGAAACGCCGCCTTCGCCGTGGGCCCGGTGGCAACGCGCGCACTCCAGCTTCTTCACGAAGAGATTGCGGCCGTTCTCCCAATCGGCCGTCGGTTTGGCCGGAGGCCGGCTCTCGGTGCCGGAGGAAACCTTGGCGTCGGGTGCCCAACTGGCCGGTTTGTTCCACGCGGCGGCGGTCCAGACATTGGTGGATTTCACGGCGGCCAAGGTGCTCTTCGCCGTCAGGTCGTAGTCCACTTCCACCGTGAAGGGCGGACGCGTGGAACCGACGGCCGCGACGCCGGGAAGCGTGATCGCGTAGCGGACGGGCAGGGGATGCGGCGCGGTTTCCAGCACCAGCGTGCGGCCGTCGTCCTCCAGATGCGCCGCCTGCACCGCGAGCTTGCCGCGCGGCGTGGCGGCCTGTTGCTCGACGACGGCGTAGGGCGGCTTGAGGACTTCGTGGCGGTCGCCGGCGGTCACGTGTTCGCCGAACTCGATGGTCGGCTTTTGCTCCGTGATCGCGGGGTCCAGCGGCCGGTTGAAGGCGATGCGCACCTGCGTGGCGTTCGACGGCCA
>CBFGQE010000067.1:0-10558 GCA_965650815.1 uncultured bacterium | reverse complement strand
CGGGCCACGGAGGTGGTCTTCCCCGCTCCGAGGAACCCGCCGATCATGATGTATCTGGCCTGTGACATTCGTTCTTGGATGGTGAAGACGCCGTTTTTACTCAGAAGTTTCCTCGGCTTTCTGCTTCTCGAGAATCTTGTCGATGGTCTTGTCCAGCAGCTCGCGGTAGGCGTGGACGTCCATACAGAGGGAATCCGGCTCCCCGCGCACTTCGTAGAGCCAGCCGGCCTTGTAGCCGTCGCGCGTGACCAGCTCGATGTCCTTCGCCAGATCCGCGTTCCCCGAAACAAAGGCGCCGTTGACCACGCAGAAGAGGTCGGAAATGGCCTTGAAGCCCTCAATCCAGCCGACGACGTCGCCGCTTTTCACCGGCAAACCGGCCGTGGCATCGATCCGGTGGTCCACCATGTCGCCCAGCATCCGGGTGGCGAACTTGGTGAAGCCGACCCGCCAGACGCCGTCCCCCCGGTCCTCCAGCCAGCAATGCGACGGGCTGTAGCGACGCGCCGTGGGCAACGACGTCACGAAGGTGGCGCGTTTGTAGAGCAGCGTCGGGCTTTCCGGGGTCGGCATGTCGCCCGGACTAATCGCTGCGGGACAGCGCCGAGACAAGTCTCTTCCGGCTGTTTTTTGGACGACACCCAAAAGCAGAGGCAAGACGACGCGGCGGAATGCGCCGGGCCGTTTGCAGCCGGAGCCGCAGAGGCGGAAGGGCGGCCTTGAGGATCAATTGTTCTGCTCGGTCGCGCGGGTGCTGCGTTCGGCGTCCAGCCGGCGGCGGGTGGATTCGATGGCGGCGCTGATCAGTTCGCGGTTTTCCTCCGTGCGGCTGGAGAGCTGGCGCTCGAGGTCTGCGATGCGGTCTTCGTAGGCCTTGAGCCGTTCGCCCAAGGGGACATGGAGCTCTTCCAAGCGCTCGGAGAAGCGGTTGATCTCCTTTTCCGCCTGTTGCTGGCAGGCCAGGAGAGTGCCGCGCTCGTGTAACCGCCGCCGCATGGCGTAGGGCATCGTCGTCATCGGCGCGGCCACGGGCTCGGCCTTCAGCACGGGCACCATCCCGCGGGTGGAACGCGGGCGGCGCTTGAGCACCTTCCACCACAACCCGGCGGCGGCGAGGCCGAGGATGCAGAAGCCCGCACCGCTCCACCGGAGGATGGCCATCTGCCGGTCGGCGGCCTCCGCTCGCACCCGTTCGATCTCCTCGCTCAACCGCGTGGCGGACTCCGTGGCTTCGGCGGCGTTGCTGCGGACGGACTGGATCTCCGCTTCGGCCTGGGCCACGGCGCTGCTGGCGACGGTCACGGCCGTGTTCTTGCGCAGCTCGTCCAGGGCCGCCTTGGTCCGCGCGTCCACGGTCTGCCCGGCGGCGACCACGGTGCCGCCGGCTTCGATCCGGTCATAGACCCAGACGTCGTTGGTCTTGGGCGAAGCGGCCTGCTGGGTCAGATCCGCGTCGAAGTCGCAGTTCGGCTGGACCAGTCCCGCGAGGTATTTCGCGACCTGGAGTTCGGCCGGCGGAAAGGATTCTTCCAGCTCCTGCCGTGCCCGGTTCAACGGCACCATCGTCGAGCGGCGGAACAGGCGACAGTTCCGCTCCGCGTCGTAGAGGCTGATCTTTTCGTCGAAGGCCGAGACGGGCAGCAGCCGGACATCCTTGGCGGTCACGTCGGACCCGGCCCAGGTGCCGGAAGGCCGGATGACCCTGGAAGTAGCGCGGCGCAACAGATCGGACCAGCGGTTTTCCAACGAGAGCCCGTCGTCGCCCGACACCCAGGCGCGCGCCAACTCCGCCGTGACGGGAAACCCGTCGTTCGCCCGCTGGAAAGCGGAGCGGATCTTGTCGAGGGCTTCGTCGGAAATCTCCTGCCGTCCGAACCTTGGTTTCCCGTGGGCATCGACCACGGACTTGAGAAACGCCTCGCGGGTTTTGTTGAACTCGTTGCGGAAGGCGATCTCCACCGAATTGCTCGCGCCGGAGAGAAAGCGGAAGAACGGCAAGACCGTTTGTGCCTTGGCCTCGCGCGCCGCCTCGGTCGCGTCCGGATCGACGAAACGGAGCGTGACGGGCGTCGTGATGGTCGCGGCGGCACTGTCGCCGATCTGATAGTCCGGAACAGCCGACGACGGAGTCGCGGCCCCGACGACGGAGCCGCCGAGACAAACGAGGATGAAAGCGAGACAGACAAGACCCGTTCCTGGACGGTCGGCAGGCGTCTTCATGTCCCGCAGCCTCGGCATACCAAGGAACGGTGACAAGTTTGGAATCCCTCAATGAACGGCCGGTCTGGGTTAGGTTTTCAGTGATCTGGAGAAAGGCGGAAGCAACGCTGAACGAACTTCCGCGCTTCGTTCGCCCGTCATTCTGCTTCATCCGCTCCCAAGGCACGGAGCAATTCGGCTTCGGAAACTTCGCCGGCTTGAACCAAGGCCAGGGCCGAGGCGCGGAGGGAACGGTTCGGCTGGAGGGCGGAAAGATCGGCGCTGCCGTTCCCGCGCCACCATTCGACCACCGGCACGCGTCCGTGGCTGCCGCTGCCCGCACAGGCTTGGCAGCCTTGGCCCGAGCACGCGCGGCAGATGCGGCGGAGCAGGCGTTGGTTCACCACCATCCGCACGGCGGCGTTCACCGCCGAAACGTCCGGGCAAAGGGTCCGAAGCCGGTCCACCACGCCGCGACAGGAGCCGGCGTGGAGCGTGGCGATGACGAGATGGCCGGTCAGTCCGGCGCGGACGGCGATGCGGGCGGTTTCCTCGTCGCGGATCTCGCCGATGACCAGCACCTGGGGATCTTGGCGCAGGAGATGGCGCGCGGCGGCGGCGTAGGTGAGCCCGCGCGCCTCGCTCACTTCCGTCTGGGTGATGCCGGGCAGGATCTGCTCGACGGGGTCTTCCACCGTGACGATGTGGCGGCCTCCCTGCCGGGCCAGTTCGAGCAGGCAGGCGTAGATGGTCGTGGTCTTGCCGCTGCCCGCCGGACCGGTGAGGAGGAGCAATCCGCCGGGTTGCCGGAGAAAACCCGCGAGCGCTTCGTGCGCCGCCGGGTCCAGTCCGAGCTCCGCCAAGGGCTTCGCGCCGTCGCGGCTGAAAAGCCGGAGCACGATGCGTTCGCCGACCACAGTCGGATAGGTGGCCACGCGGACATCGTGGGCGATGCCGAGATCGGCCTTGTTCATGCGGCCGTCCTGCGGGAGCGATTCCTGGTAGGTCTTCAGCCGGGAGAGGAACTTGATCCGGCCGAAGACGCGTTCGGCCAATCCGGCCGGGAGCGGTTCGCGCGGGACCAACAGCCCGTCGATGCGGAAGGCGACGTCGGCCCCGCCTTCGGGCCGGAGCTGGAGATGCACGTCGCTCGCGCGGGCGTGCTCGGCCTGGCGCAGCAGTTCCACCGTGCGATGGATGGCGGCATCGTCCGGGTCGTTCGTGGAAGCGGTGCGGTTCATGGCGTGGTCACGGGAGATGGCGGGGCATCCGCCGGGGCGAAACCGACAAGCCTTTGCCAGAGCGAGACGGGCGGCTCCTCCAGGCCGATCGAGCAATGGTGCAGCCGGTCCGCCAACCCAGGGCCGGAGAAGGCCACGAGGATTCCGTTGGTCAGGAAACCGACGGTGAACCAGCAGGCGCCGGTGAGGAAAAGCAGATCGACCCGGGGCCCGACCGACAGCGCGAGCGCGGCCACCATGGGACCCAGCACGAGCCAAGGCAGCAGCAGGGCCTTCAGCACCGTCGCCACGAGGGCGCGGGCGGCGTTGCGCCGGACCAGCCCCTCGTAGAGACCGGTCCACAGGATGGCGAAGGCGTCGAAGACAAACATCAGCGCCGCGATCAGCAGGAGCAGGATCTCCACCCCGCCCTCGCCCGACACCACCATCATGGCGATGCCCCCGACGGAGAGGCACGCCACGACCAAGACCGGCAGCAGGTAGCGCCGATAGAGCCCGCGCTCCAGCCCGCGCAGCACCTCGTCCGGCGGCATCCCGGTGGTGAGGATGATCTGGAGCGCGCCCGATTCGCGGTCTTCGGACAGGCGCCGGGTGGTGTCCAGGGCCAGCCAGACTTTCACCAGCCCCATCAGCACGCACGCCGCCATCAGGATCGCCGCGGGCGAGTCCGCCCAATAGGCCGTGTGGAGCAGCAGCGACGCGCCCCAGACCAGCGCGGCCAGGCCGACGACGCCGATGAGCGCCCCGCCGGAGAACCGTTCGCGCAGGATCAGCCAGGCCAGCGGTTCCCGCTCCAACAGGGTCCGTTTCCAGCCGACGGCGCGGCGGGAAGCGTTCGGGGACCGGCGCGAACGGAGGGGGAATTTCTCCGGCACGGCCCGGAGCCAGGGTTGCCCGAGCAGTTCCGCCGCCGCGCAGGCTAGGCCGAGCACGGCGACCAACCCGATGAACTGCCCTGCGGCCAGGCCCGCGGCCGAATGCACCGTCGAGCCGTTCGGCGCGGCCACCGTCAGGACCAGCGACTCGGCGGGCGACAGGAGCGGCCAGAAAGCGAGCCCTCCGCCGCTGCGTTCCATGCCCCACCGACAACCGGCGGCCACGCCGACCAGGACGATCAGGGCCAGCCCCGTGGCCACGCGCCCGTTCCGGCAAAGCGCGGAAAAGAAGAGCGAAACCGCGAGGGACCAGCCGGCCGTGAGGAAGAGCCCCGTCAGCGCATGCACGACCTCCTCCGCCACCACGCCGCCGACCAGCACCGGCAACACGAGCAGCGGAGCCATCGAAAGGATCACGGGAAAAACCTCCGTGGCCGCATAGCCCAGCTTGCCCAGCACGACGCCCGCCGGTCGCACCCCCGCGAGGCGCAGCAGGTCGAGCGTGCCGTCCCGGCGTTCGGTGCTGACCAGATCGGCCGCGATGGCCGGCCCGCTGATGAGGGCCATGAGGAAGGTCCAGCCGACGGCGATCCGGAAGACCTCCGCGCCCAGCGCCCCGGCCGGACCGGTCTGGAGATCCTGCCACAGGACCATGCCCGCGAGGAGCACCAGGGCGAAGAAGACGAAGCCCGTGCGGCGCAGCCACAGGTTGCCGGACTTCGCCGCGCGGCGGAGTTCCCGGGTGCCGATGATCCAGGAGCCGGGCGGCGTCATGAGGCGATGGCCAACGCGATCCCGGCCACCGCCAGGATCTGCAACGCGCACCACCCCAACCCCGCCAGCCCGAGCCCGAACCCGGCCAGCGCATGGAGCGCCGCCGGGTTCCAGAGGCCGCGACCGGCCGCCCTCGCATGGATGTAGCCCCGCACCGCCGCCACGGCCCACGGAGCGCCGATGATCGGCAAAAGCCCGAGCAGGCCGCAGCGGAAGGCGGCGAGGGAACGCTCCAACATGCGGATCTCGCGGTCGATGGCGGGGTTCATGGTTCGCTCTCCGTTGACGCCCACGGTTTGCCTCATTCCTCCGCTGTGGGCAAGGCCGACGGCCGGTTCGTTTCCACGGTTCCGACCCGGGCCTGCTGCTTCGTCTCGATCCGCCGCACGTCGGCGCGGAACACGGACAGGAACCGGCTCAGGCCGATGACGAGCACCACGAGCGCGAAGGCCAGCATCAGCACGGCCAAGGTGGCGAAGCCCCGGGAAGAACGGCTGGCCCGCCGACCCACTCCTGACCCCTCCCAGGAAGGGAACCGGAAACGCATGTCCGGTGGTCGAACGGCGTCCTGCCTTATCCCCTCTTGGGAGGGGTCAGGGGTGGGACCACCGGACCCAAAGCGCACGTCCATTTTCA
Organism: uncultured bacterium; assembly: GCA_965650815.1. Classification (GTDB taxonomy): domain Bacteria; phylum Verrucomicrobiota; class Verrucomicrobiia; order Limisphaerales; family CANJSG01; genus CANJSG01. The sequence continues at coordinate 4,833 of CBFGQE010000067.1, read as the reverse complement.
AACCCGCCTTCATCGCGCCACCTCCTGCCGCGGAACGCTCCGGAAAGTGAACGCCACGGGATGGCGCTCCGTTTTTCGGACCTTGGCCAGGGTGGCGTCCATCCGCCACGGCCGCACTTCGCCCCGTTCCTCGCACAGGAACACCGCCTCGGCCACGCCCCGGGCCCAGACCTTGGACGGTGCCCCCTCGCCAGCGGCCCGGCTCAATTCGCCCCGCGACAGCGTCCAGAGCACCGTGTTCGTTCCCGCCCCCATCCGGCAGACGCTCCCCTGCTCCGTCGTTTCCACCACGACGTTTCCGGAAGAGGCCCGCACGTCGTCTCGCCAGCGTTCGCCCGCGTCGAGCAGCAGTCCCGCGCGCTGGGCCAGTTCCAGGTCCCTGCGGACCCCGCCGAGCGCGTCGAAGAACGCCACTGTCGCTAGGCTCAGGATCAGCGCGGTCGCCGCCAGATAGACCAGCACCTGGATCAGCATGAGGCCGACGGTCCTGCGCCTGCGGTCCAAAGTCGGTTTCATGGCACCACCGCCTCCTTGCTGGCGGCAACCGCTCCGGAACGCTTTTCGGGCCTCCATTCCAGCCGCAGATGGCGGCCGTTCTTGACGAGCACGCACCGGCCCGCCGGGAGCCGCTCCGCGCCTGCTCCGGCCAGCGCCACATCCGACTCGCCTTCCGGCCGGCTCTTCCACTCCCCGGCCAGCAGGATTTCCAGCTCGCCGTCCAGCAGCTCGATCAAAGCGGCGCGGCGAAGCTCCGCATCCAGCAGCCGGCGTTCGCCGACGAGCCCGTGCGCCAGCGGCAGGACCAGAACCACCAGCAACCCGAGGGCGACCGCGAGGTCCACGTTCATCCACCCGCGACGGGCGGTCCGAATCCGGGGCGACAAGGTCTTCATGGGAACGAATGGATGATGCCGGCCAGCAGGCCGAAGACGGCGATGGTCAAGGCGCCCACCAGCAAGCCTTGCAGCAGCACCGTCGCGACGAAGATCGCCTGCGAGGCCGCTTGCTCGGAGCGTTCCGCCGTCAGCTCCAGCGAAAGAAGCCAGCCCTGGATGGCGTCGAGGAACCGGCCTCCGGCCCGGAGCGCGTTGGTCAGCCGCCAGGCGAACTCGCCGCGCCCCTCGATCTGCTCGACGACCTGGGCGAGTCCGGCCCCCTTCTCCAATTGAGCGGAAGCACGGGCCACCTTGGCGATGAACTGCCGCTGGCCGGTGGTTTCGGCAGCCAGGGCCAACGCGCGGCGCTCCGGCACTCCGGCGTCCAGCAACACGGCCAACATGGCGGCGAAGTCCCGGCGGCACCGGCGCCGCACCCAGGGAAAGAGCCACAGCAGGCGTTCGCCCACGGTCCATTCCCTCACCCTCGGCCCGGCCAGCACCAGGAAGGCCGCCCCGGTGCAAAACACCCAAAGTCCGGCCAGCACGCCGAGGAAAACGGGCAGCCAGCGGCGCGTGCCCGCCCACAAATCCTGCGCGCCGGAGGCTCCGCCCGCATGCCACTCGACCAGCCCGGAAAACACGGCGTTCACCCGGGGCGCGATCGTCCAGTGGAACACCGCGGTCGCCGCGATGGCCAGCGGGAGCAGCACGGACAGCAGCACCAGCGGCATGAGCAGGGCGGCGTGACGGTTGCCCGCCCCGCGTCCCAGCAGCGCGCGGCAGGCGGGCAGGACCTTGGCCGGATCGCCCAGTTCCTCGCCAACCGCGAGCATCGCGCGGATCGGCGGCGGCAGGAACCTCGGCACCCGGTCCAGGGCGCGGGAGAGCGTCAGGCCCGAGGCCAGATGCGCCGCCACCAGATGGAAGCGCGCGCCGAGATCCAGCGTCCGGGTTTGGGCCAGCTCGGCCACGGTTTGCCCGGGCGACTTGCCGAGGCGCGCGCCGCACTCCAGCAGGTGCAGAAAGAAGCGCGCGCGTTCGACCCGGGCGGCCGGGGCCCCGAGGACCAGATGGAACACCAGCGCCGCCCCCGCGAGCAGCGCCACCGCCAGGACAAAGAGCGGCAACGTCCAGACCAGGTGCCCGGCGCCGTCGGCCAGCAAGGGAAATTGGAGAAGGCCCGTTTCCATGCGCGTCCGGTTCGCTCAAAACTCCAGCCAAGGCAGCACCTCGGACACGACCCGCATCGCGCCGACCATCTGCACGACCAGCATCACGCCCACGAAGAGCAGCAGCGCCGGGGTCAAGGCCACCAGTAGCCGGTCCGCCTGCGCCGCCGCCCGTTCGGCGAAGACTGTCTTCGCCTGCTGGAACCCTGCCGCCAGATCTTCGCCGCTGCCGACCAGCAGCCAGCCGAAGACCCGGGGAAAGGTCCGTTGCCGCGCGGCAAATTCGGCGGCCCCGCCCTGCCCCGCCGCGATGGCCGTCCGCCAGCTCCGCCATTCCGCCGCCGCAGGGGACGCGGGTTCCAGCGCCTCGGCCAGGGCCAGGCTGTCGGCCAGCGTCATCTCGCGGCGCAGCGCGATGGCCACGGCGGAGGAGGCGCGCGCCAGGCTGGCTTCGCGGAAGACCGGCAGCCGCCAGGCCGCCTTCCTCCGCAGCCGGGGCGACAGCAGGAACACGGCGGCCACCGCCGCCAGGCAGACCAGCAGGACCACCGGGGCCAGCAGCATCACCGAAAACACGCCGCCCTGGGCCAGCGCCTGCACCAGTTGGGAGAACGGCGGCGCTCCCCACCATGCGTTCGCGGTCCAGTCCGGGCCGATCGTCTCGATCAGCTTGCCGGTCAGCCCGCACAGCCCCAGCGACAGCGCCGCCGCGCCGAAGAGGGTGATGAGAGGGTAGGCCACCGCGCCCCGTATCCGCGCCATGAGCTGCCCCGTGTCCCGGTAATGGTCCGCCACCTCGTTCAGCACCTGCGGCAGGTTCCCCGTCCGGACGCCCGTCTCCAGCATCCGCCGATACAGCTCGGGCAAGTCGGATTCTCGGGCCGCTTCGGCCAGCGGCCTTCCCGCCCGGACCTGGCGGAGCAGCGCCTCGATCTCCGTCCGCCAACGGCCCTGCTTCATCTCGCCGCAGAGCCGTTCCAGCGCGCCTTCCAGCGGGATTCCGGCCCGGAGCATCCCGGCCAGCTGCTGGTTGAAGAAGGCGATCTCGTCGTGGTTCACGCCTGCATCTGACCGGGCCGGAGGTGGAGGCTCACGGGGAATTTTTCGGCGGAATTGGACTGGCCACCCCGCGCGCGCCGCCGCTTCGGCGCGTTCCTTGACGCGAAGGTCGGGGCTGGTAGCTTCCCGCGCACCACCTGGCCGGAGTCGTGGTTCCGCAGAGGCATCCGTCGGCCGGTGGACAACTCACATGACATTCAAAGCCCCTCTCGCCTCGGTCCTTCTCGCAGCCGCCTCCGTCTCCACCTTCGCCGCCGATTCCGCCCCCGCGCTCGCCACCGAGCAGGACAAGATCAGCTATGCCATCGGCGCCGACATCGGCGGCAGCCTCAAGCGGATGGAAGCCGAGGTGAACCTCGACAAGCTCACCGCCGGACTGCGCGACGCCCTCGCCGGTTCCAAGCTCCAGCTTTCCGACGAGGAGATCATGGCCAGCATGCAGGCCTTCCAGACCAAGGCCCGCGAGAAGATGATGGCCCAGCGCGCCGCCGCCACCGAGAAGGCGGCCAAGGCCGGGGTCGAGTTCCTCGAGGCCAACAAGAAGAAGGAAGGCGTCGTCACCCTGCCCAGCGGCCTCCAATACAAGGTCATCAAACAGGGCGACGGGGTTAAGCCCAAGGCCACGGACACCGTTAAGACCCATTACCGGGGCACTCTGGTGGACGGAAAGGAGTTCGACAGCTCCTACAAGCGCGGAGAACCGGCCCAGTTCCCGGTCGGCGGCGTCATCAAGGGCTGGACCGAGGCGCTCCAGCTCATGCCGGTCGGATCGAAGTGGCAATTGGTCATCCCCTCGGACCTCGCCTATGGTGAGCAGGGCGCGGGGGCGGACATCCCGCCGAATTCCGTGCTCGTGTTTGAAATCGAACTGCTCGAAGTGAGCTCCAACTGATGAAATTGAATCCGCTTTCCCGCATCGCCGCCGGCTTCCTGTCGGCGGCGGTGTTGTCGTCTGTTCTCTGGATCGTGGTGCAGCCGAACGCCGCCGAGCCCGCCAAGGCCGGAGGCGAGCGCGAGGGCTTCGGGATCACCGAACCCAACGTGGCCAGGTTCGTCTCCTTCTTCCTGGAACAGTCGCACTTCGCGCGGCGAAAGCTGGACGACGAGGCCTCCGCCAAGTTCCTCGCCCACTACCTCAAGGCGCTCGATGGCGCCCAGATCCATTTCCTCGAAAGCGACGTCGCCGAGTTCGACAAATACCGCACCCAACTCGACGACCTCTCCCGCAAGGGAGACCTGACCCCGTGCAAGGAGATCTTCAACCGGTTCCTCGCCCGGGTGGACGAACGCGTGCGCCTCGCCACCAACGCCCTCCTCACAGAGAAGTTCACCTTCACCACCGACGAGCGCTACCTCGCCAACCGCAAGGACGCCCCCCGGCCCAAGGACATCGAGGCCGCCCGCAAGCTCTGGCATGACAACCTCCGCTATGAATACCTCACGGAGCTGCTGAACCAAAAGGCCGTTGCCGTCCCCGCACCCCAGCCGAGCGTCCCGAAGAATCTGGATTCGCCGGAAAAGGTGCCCACCGATCCGACCCGCCAGGTGGACATCGCAAATGCAGACGAGGCCAAACCCGCGTCGGCCAAGAAGGAAAAGCTCTCCCCCGACCAGGAAGTCGTGAAGACCCTGATGAGCCGCTACAAGCGCTTCAGCCGGATGGTCCACGAGCTGAGCGACGACGAGGTCTTCGGCATCTACATGTCCTCCATGACCCACGTCATGGA
>CBFGQE010000066.1:0-10646 GCA_965650815.1 uncultured bacterium | reverse complement strand
GCGAACACTTCATCCACCGGAACGGTTTGGCATCGCAACGAAGCGACGGCCGTGCGGACCGACGCGGCGTTGTTGAAGAACGGAACGTAGCCGGAAATTTTCACCGGATCGAAGCCAGGGCTTTCTCCCAAGCCGCGCGCAGCGGCGCGGGGCCATACACGTCGAGTCCGTGCCGGCGGTTCTGGCGGGAGACGGGCTCCATGTCGTGGGCGGCACACCATTCGATGCGGCGGGCCAGATCGCGGATCGAGGGCAGGCGCAGATGGGCGTGCATCACCTTGGCCGCGCCTTTGGGAAAGGCGTAGCGCTTGAACCACTTCTTCCGAGCCCGCATCTCCGGTTGCCGCACATGGTCGCTCATCGGCGGGTAGTCCGTGGTGATTACCGGGAAGCCGATGCAGACGGGCTCCAACACGCCGAGGCCGCAGCCTTCCATCTTCGACGGTTGGATGGCCACGTCACCTTCCGCGAAGAGCGCGGCGGGATCGGGCAGATTCCCGACGCGGATGTCCACCCGTTGGTCCACGGCGGGAAGGTCGGTGGGTTTCTGCATCCGGACGATGAGACGGAGCTCGGGGTTCTTCACCCGCATGAAGGCCTCGATGGTGTCGCGCGTGCCCTTGCGGTCATCGCCATCGACGAGTCCGGCGTTGTGAAAGAACACGCGTGCGGGTCCGCGAACGACACGTTCTTCAAAACGGGAGATGTCCAAGGCCCAAGGCACATAGACGGCCGGACCGAGCCCGTAGGACTGGACGATGGATACGGCGAACGGCGTGGGGCAGACGAAGAGGTCCACCAGCTTCCACTGAGGATCGGTGCCGCGGAACCATTCCCAGTTCACGTAGGCGGCGATCTTCACGCCCGCCTGCTTCGCGACGCGGAGCAGGTCCGGATGCCAGCCCCAGCGCTCCAGCACGAGGATGCCCTCGAAGCGGCCGAGCAAGGCCTGCAACGACGCCTCGTCCAGATCCTTGGTCAGCCGATGGTCCCGGCCTTCGACCATGGGAAGCGTGGTCAGGCGGTCCGTCGGCACGGCCAGATGCTGGAAGCCCAGGAGCTTCTTGATGTCCTGGGCTTGTCGGCCGAGCCCGCTGTCGTCGTGGAACGACACGACGGCCCAGCGGCTGAAATCGATGGTCATGGAAGAACGACGGAACTGGCGCTTACCAGGCCTGCGCCTCGATGGTCTCCAGCCAGCAGTGCATCACGAAGGTGTGGACCTCCTGGATGCGGGCCGTGACGGAGCTCGGGACGACGAGGTCGAGGTCGGACAGGCCCTTGGCCTTGCCGCCGTCCTTGCCGAGCAGGGAGATGACGACCATCTGCTTGCGCTTCGCGGCGTGGATGGCGTTGAGGATGTTGGCCGAGTTGCCGCTGGTGGAGAAGGTCACGAGGACGTCGCCGGGTTTGCCCAGGCCGTCCACTTGGCGGGAGAAAAGCGCCTCGAAGCCGTAGTCGTTGCCGATGCAGGTGAGCAGCGGGCCGTCGGCCGCCAGGCAGAACGACGCGAGCGATGCGCGTTCGCCCTTATAGCGGCCGACCAGTTCCTCGGACATGTGCGAGGCGTCGGCCGCGCTGCCGCCGTTGCCGCAGGTGAGGATCTTGTTGCCCGAGCGCAGGGCGGCGACGAGCAGTTGGCCGCCGCGTTCGACCTCCGGCTGGAAGGTCCGGAAGCGGCCGAGGGTGGCGATGAGGTCGTCGAGCTGATTGTGCATGGTGGTGTCTTGGAATCAGTCCTGTCCGGCGAACACGGCCCGATATTTCGCCGCCGCGTCCGTCCAGGTCCACCGCGAGAATCGGTCGCGCAGTCCCTCCGGGGAATAGGGAAATTCGGGTCCGGCGGCCAGCGCGTCCCGGAGCGCCGTGGCCCAGGCTTCCGGCGAGGGATCGGCCGGAAACCGGACCGCCTCGCCGAAGCCGTAGAGGGCGATCTGTTCGCGGAACGCGGGGATGTCGGAGCAGACGACGCGACGGCCCCGGCCCACGGCCTCGGCCAGGGGCAGGCCGAAGCCCTCGCACTGGCTGGGCAGAGCGACCAAGTCGGCCTCGGCATACCAGCGCTCCACCTCGTCGAAGCCCACGAGGCCGCAGGCGGCGATGGCCGTGCGAAAGGCCGGAGGAGCCTGGGCCACAAGCTGACGGGCTTCCTCCAGCACCGGGTAGGGCAGCGGGGCTTCACCGAGCATCTGTTCGGTGCCGGGACCGGAGAAGACGGCGCGGAAGCGGAGGCCTTCTCCATGCAGCCGGAGCAGTGCCCGCAACAGCCCGAGCTGGTTCTTGTGCGGGGCGAAGCTGGCGGGACAATAGACCAGAGGGAAGCGATCCGGGCCCGATGGAGGAGGCTGGAAAGCGAAGCTTTTCCGCTGCGGGCAGGCATTGGGGATCGTCGCCGCGCGGAACGGCTCGGGCGCCACCACGGCCGAGGCCTCGGAGAAGGTGTGCCGCGAGATCGCGACCAGCCGGGCGGCCCGCCGGTTCCAGTCCCGGAGATTGCCGAGGCAGTCCTCGCGCCACGAGGGATGGTAGTGGGTGTCGTGCACGACGGCGAAAACGGGCGGCCCCACGCGCGGAAACGGCTGCCGGAAAAGCGCGGGATAAAAGAGGTGGGTGATCCCGTGGCGGGCGATCAACGTGCGGAGGCGGCTTTCGGACGCCCGGCGCTCCAGGGCCTTCCCCAGCCGGGAGGAAAACGGACGCAGCCGACGCGAGAGGGCCTGGAAACAGCGCTGGGCGGCGACGGACCGTTCGCCGGGGAGCGGGAGGGCGGTTTCCGTGCCGATGACGGTTTGTTCCGGGAGGCGGGCCGGGAGATCGGCGCGGCGATGGTTCGGGATCATCCAGACCAGGCGTTCGCTTTGCTTGGCCAGCTCTGGCAGCAGTTCGAGCACGACCCTTTCGACGCCGCCGTGGCCGATGGCCTCGTCCACGACGAGCAACCGGAGCGGGGTTGGCGGGCGGCTCCCGGCGGAGCCCGGCATCGCGGCGGGACTCATCGGGCGGCGATCCGCTGGAACAGTCGGGCGTAACGGTCCGCCTGGAGCTGGAGCGTGTAGCCTTCCTCAATGGCTTTGCGGCAGGCCGGGCGCATGGCCTGGACGCGTTCCCGCTGCGGCAGCAGGTCCAGGAGAACCCGGCGCAGGTCCTCGGGAGAGGCCTTGTCGAAGGTCCAGCCCGTTTCTCCCTCGCGGATCATGTCGGGGATGCCGCCGGTGCGGGAACCGATGACGGGCGTGCCGCAGGCGAGGGATTCCAGCACGACGTTCGGCAGGTTGTCCTCGCGCGAGGCGATGATGAAGGCGTCCACGCACGAGTAGAACATCGTGAGCAGCCGGTCCGACTCGATCTTGCCGAGATGGACGGAACCGATGCCCTCGGGCAAGGAGGGCTTGCCGCTGCCGGCCGTCACGAGGAAGCAGTCGCGGACCAGAGCGGGGTCGCGGAAGGCTGCGGTGACGATGTCGATGCCCTTGCGGGGGCTGTTCACGTTGTAGGCGATGAAGCCGATGACGAGCTTGTCCTCGGGGATTCCGAGCGCCTTGCGGCAGGCGGCGCGGTCGCGCGGGGCGAAGGTGTCCGAATCGACGCCGTAGGGGATGACCTCCACGGGGAAGCGGCCGAGCAACGCGCTCTTCCTGGCCTCCGCCGCGAGCCATTGGCTGGGGGAGACGATGGTGAGCTCCGAGTCGGCCAGCGAGGCGTAGGCGCGCTGCTTGATCTCCCAGTTCAGCCGGGTCGCGTCCTGCTCGTCGTTCGAGCCGATCTGGAAGCACGCCCCGCAGGACTGCTCGAAGCGGCGGCAATGCTCGGAGTAGTGGCATCCGCCGGTGAACGCCGCCGTGTCGTGCAGCGTCCAGACGAGCCGGCGCGGTTTCGGGAGGCGGTCGAAGAAGGTGGTGAAGTCCACGAAGCCCGCGACCCAGTGCAGGTTCACGATCGCCCCGGGCGGCACCTGGTCGGCCAGCGTCCGGGTGTCCGTGTGGGCGGGCAGCAGCAGGAAGTCGCGCTTGGCCTCGAAGGCCTTGGAGAACACGCCGAAGCGCTGGCGGAGGGTGCGCCCGAGCAGGCGCCGCCGGATGCGCTCGCCCAGGGCGCGCGGCGGCGCGTAGGTGATCACCTTGGGATGCTTCGTCGCCTTGGTCTTCACCAGCATGGAGGTGGCGGGCTGGACCGCTTCCAGGCTGGAGAAGAGATTGAAGGCCGCGCGCGTGGCGCCGCCGCCGTCGGCGTAGTCCTTGTGCGCGACGATGCAGACGGGGGGCGGGACGGGATGGGATTCCTGGGTCATCGGGCGTTTTCTCCGGGATCAGGCGGCGCGGAACGAAGGGCGTTTCTCGGCCACGGGTCGGCCGAGGAGCTTGCCGACCAGGCGGGCGAACATGCGGTTCGCGTTGCGGCACTCCTCCAGTGCGGCGGGATGCGACCGGGCCCGGGCCACATGATCCTTCCAGAAGTAGAGGTCGTAGGCGGTTTCGACGCGGTGCCTGAAGCAGAGGAATTTCGTGGCCCAGGGCACGACGACCACGCGTCGATTCATGAGCGTGGCCCAGTAGGCCGCGTGGTAGCTGCTGGTGATGAGCGTCTCGACCGAGGCGATCATCGCCAGCATGTCCTCCAGGCTGGAGCCCATGTTGGCCAGCTTGGGCACGCCGGGGATGTCGATCCGCATGAAGAGCGGATGCTCGATGATGGCCAGCGCCTGCCGGGGCGCGACGTTCCGGTAGTGGTCCAGCGCCGGGTGCATGCAGCTCACGCAGGGCAGCCAGGTGTAGCCGCTGTTGAAATCGCGCAGGCCCACGGCGTCGAAGGACGCGAAGAACTCCTGGGGCGGGAACTGCGGCTCCGTCTTCTTCAGATAGGCCGAGACGGGCTTCAGACCGAGCCGCCGCTGCCACTGACGAACGACAAAGCCGAGGCCGCCCGCGTTGACCGCATACTGGAAGGGATAGGCGTGGCGGTTCGTGCCCGCGCCCCAGAGCACCTTGACCGGCGCGTCGCAGGTGCGGGCCGCGTCAACGCCGTCCTGGAAGGCGTCGTTGTCCACCAGACCGCCTCCGCCGACGAAGACGGCGCGGTGACCGGCCAGCCCTTCGCGGGTCGCGGTCTTCACGCAGACATCGGCGACCGGCAGCCCGAAGTCGAAGTAGTGCGTCGGCTTCGAGAGCAGATCCCCCGGATTCTTGGCGTCGAGCAGCGAGACGGAGGCGATGGACATTGCGGAGAAAGGATGGGGCGTCGGACCTCGCAACGGCGCTCAGGCGAGCGGCGCGCGCAGGGGACAGAGGCCCAGCTTGGCCGGAAGCGACTTGGCGCTGTAGCACGAGACGGTCACGCCCCGGGCGGCCATCTGCTCGAAGATCCAGGGCAGCTTGGCCTGGATGGGCGGCACACCCTCGTGTTCCAGCGCGGTGGGATGAACGCCGGTCGATTGGCGGATGGCTTCCCAGACGTCGTGCAGCGTCGTGTCGGTGCCGTAGCGTTCCTGGTAGAAGGGGGCGCCGTCGTCCAGATCCACGCCGAGCAGCGTCACTTTCGGGGCGAATTTCAGCGCCGTGATCAGATTGAGCAGACAGCTCAGGCTGCCCCGGTGGAAATACATCTTGTCGTCCAGCGACTCGGCCCACGGATGGTTGCCCGAGACGCTGTGGCGCTTGAAATAGAGCGGCTGGAGAGCGGCCAGGGGCCAGGGACGGTAGTCGTCGCGGAGGATGAATCCCGGCAGACGCCGTTCCGGGGCCGTGACCAGTGTCTCCACCATGCGGGTGAAGACCTCCGAGGCGGGGAAATGCGTGTCGGCCAGATAGGTGTAGGTCGGCCAGATCCCCAGCACGTCCCAATACAGGAGATTCTTGTTCATCGTCAGGACCGGGAGCTTGGACAACAGCTTCCGTTCCTGGGCGGTGAGGTCGAGGAGCGACGCGCCGGAGCCGAAGACGAAGAGCTCCTCGTGCAGCCAGTCGCCGGCCTTCAGCACGGGTGGCGTGACGCGCTCGTGCAGGCCGGGAATGGCCAGCAGGGCGGAGGCGCAGCGCATCTTCTGCTCCATCTCCATCGCGGACCGCAGCGCGGTGTCCGAATGGTCCAGCCGCTGGAAATCACGTTCCAGGTCCCGACGAAAAACCCGGCGGTAGGTTCGTGTTCCCAACCGACGGGCCAGATCGACGATGCGTTGTGTCATGGGGCGGAGACTCGGGTTCAACGGGCGGCCAGCACCCGCTCGGCAAACTCGCGGACGGCGCCGCGGCCGCCGGGCGTCTTCAGGATCGTGCGCACGACCGACTGCACGGCTGGCACGGCGTCGGCGGGGCAAGCGCTCCAGCCGACGGCCTTGAGGCATTCGAGGTCGTTCACGTCGTCGCCGATGTAAGCGACTTCGGACAGGGGCACGTCCCGCTCGGCGCAGAGCTGTTTGAGCACGGCGAGCTTGTCGTGCGCGCCCTGATGGACGAAGTCCAGCTTCAGCTTCTCGGCGCGGCGCGCGACGATCTTCGTGTTCTCCGTGGTGATGATGCCTGCGACGATGCCGGCTTCACGCATCAACCGGAGACCCAATCCATCGCGGGTGTTGAACTTCTTCAGCTCGTCGCCCGTTTCGGTGTAATACATGCCGGCATCGGTCAGCACGCCGTCCACGTCGGTCACGAAGAGGCGGATCTTCACCGGGGCCGCTGGCGCGGTCTTGGTCCGATGGGAGAGGACCGCTTCCATGAACTCCCAGTCGGAAAGTTCATCCAGTTCGATGTAGCTCTCTTCCGGCATCTCCACGGCCGCGGTCGTTCCGTGCAGGCGGCAGTTGGTCTCGAGAAGGCCGGAGCGCTTCATCACGTAGAACGCCCCGTTCTCCACGAGGAAACCGTCGAACTCCTGCCGACGCGGGCGTTTCAGCGGCACGTAGTTGACCGGCTCGGCCAAGCCGTTCGCGGTCGTCTTCCAAGTGAACCGCTTCTGCCTCACGACGGAGAGCAAGGTGTCCGCGCCGGTGCGGTCCAAGGTGCGGAACGCTTCGTCCAAGTCCTCCGAGCGCAGCAGCGGTGAAGTCGCCTGGATGAGCACGATCCGTTCGCACGGCACGTTGCGGGCGAACTCCAGCAACGCCGACTCGGTGCTGGCGGTGTCGGTCGCGGTTTCGGGTGAACGGCCCACGACCTCGATCTTGGTCGAGCCGAGCGCCCGGGCGGCGTCGCCGATGCCCCGATCGTCGGTGGCGACGAAGACGCGATCGATCCGCGCGCAGCCCACGGCCGCCTCCAGCACCCACCAGCACATGGGCTTTCCGGCGAGAGGTTTGATGTTCTTGCCGGGAATTCCCTTGGAACCGCCGCGCATCGGGATGAAGGCGACGGTGGCGTTTGGAGGAAGCGGGGTCATGGAGCGGCTGGGGCGGGCGGTGCGACTTCGGTTCTCGATCAGGCCGTGGCCTTCTCGCGCTTGAGCTTCCGGCGCTGGACCTTCTCGCAGTCGAGCAATTGCTCGGCCTTGGGCGCGAGGGCGAGCGAGACGTTGCGCAGATCGCGCACCAGGCGGCGCATGCCGTCGGGTTCGAGCGAAGCGGCGTGGTCGGTGCCCTTCCAGGTGCGGTCCAGGGTGAAGTGGCGCTCGACCCAGGTGGCACCGAGCGTCATGGCGGCGACGTCGGCGGCGATGCCGAGGTGGTGGCCGGAGAAGCCGATCTCCTTCACCCGGTTGGCGAACTTCTCGCGCAGGCGGGTGATCTCGAAGAGGCAGATGTCCTTGAACTCAACCGGATAGCCGGAGGTGCAGCTGTAGAGGACGAGGCGCTTGGCCGCGTTCTTCGATTCGAAGAAGCGGACAATCTCCTCCTCCTCTTCGTGAGTGGTCATGCCGAAGGAGAGATGCAGCTCGCCCGCGTAGCTGTCGCAAAGGTAGCCCAGCATGTCGAACTTCAGGTTGCAGGCGGAGGGCACCTTGATGAACTCGGGATTGATGGAGGCGATCTCCTTGGCGGAGGTCATGTCCCAGACGGAAGTGCTGTAAACGACCTTGTTCTCCTCGCACCAAGCTTTGAGCTGCTTGTGCTGCTCGACGTTGAGTTCCAGGAACTCGCGGTGCGCGCCGTAGGTGTTGCCGTAGGCGTTGGCCGGGTTGGGATGTGGGGTGTCGTATTCCTCGGGGGTGAGGAGCTCGCGCGGGGTGCGCTTCTGGAACTTCACCACGTCCGCTTTGCAGAAGTAGGCGGCGATGTGGATCATCTCTTTGGCGATGTCCATGTCGCCTTTGTGGTTGCAGCCGATCTCGGCGATGACTTTGGGAGCTTTCATTAGGAGTGTGCGGATACGGGTTGGTTCAACAAATGGATGACTTTGCGGGCTTCGGAGGTGCGGCGTGCCACGGCCTCGGCGATGCGGGCCCGGGGCGATTCCTCGATCAGACGGCGCGTGCGCTCGGTGATGCGGCGGACGTCGTCCTCGGTCGGAATGTCGCGGAACTCGAAGGGATCTTCGTATTCCAGCATGTGCTGGAGGGTGAGCGTCTTGTGGGAGTTCGAGCCCATGAAGACGCAGGGCGTGCCGCCATCGGAGGCGAGGATGGCCGGGTGGAACCGGCCGGAGACGAACACCTCGGCCTTGCCGACGATGCCGGCGCAGAGGCGGATCGGCGCGCGGACGGACAGCCAAGGCAAACGGAGATCCTTGGCCACCTTCACGAGGAAGGCGTCGCCTTCGCAGGTGGGCGTGACCAGGAGCTGGTGGCCGAGGCCGAGGAGGGACTTCGCGAGCGCGGCGTAGGCGGCGTAGGCCTTGTCCTGCTGCCATGCGGCGGAGGAGCTGCCGCTAAGGCAGAGGTAGGGACGGTCGAAATCGATCTCGGGCAGCTTGGCGTGGCTCTCGTCGCCGAAGGGCTGGAAGCGAGAAAGCTCGCCGGTGATGGACTCCTTCCAGCGCGGGACGTGGGCGCTCCAGGTGAAGAGCGCGTCGGGATGGAAGCTGGTGTTGTCCTTCAACCCGGTTTCGCGCAGCACCGCGAGCGAATGGGAGTCGCGGGTGCTGACCGCGTCGCATCGGGCCAGCACTCCGACGGTGGTGCGGAAGACTGCCTCGTTGCGGCCGGTCTTCGGGCAGTCGGAGAACATGGCGTTGAGCACGTAGGTCTTCTTCCCGAGCTGCTGGCCGAGGCGGAGGATGAAGTTGAAGAAGAGCGAATCGCGCCGGGGCGGCGTGGAGAAGATGTAGGTGCCCTCGCCGTTGACCACGAGCGCGTCGGCGGCCTCGACCTTGCGGAGCATCTCACGGAGGCAGCCGTGCTTCGGGCGCAGGCGGTGGAAGCGTTCGATCGTCCGCTCGGGCGACTCCTCGACGAAGTCCTCGCGGATGTTCCACGACTTCTTGGCCGAGCGGAGCAGGCGGTTGAGCGGCGGGACCGGCAGGGTTTCCAGGGTCTGCCAGAACCGGTTCGGCCAAAGCCCGCCCCAGGGGATGGCGGTGGTGCTGAAGCCGATCTCCTTGCCGCCGATGATGTCGGTGATCTCGGCCGTTTCGCGGACCATCGCGCCGAGGGCCATGCTGGTGGCGCGGCAGCCCCAGTTGGGCCGGTTCCGGTTGTCGCCGATGTAGAGGACCTTCATCACGGGAGGATCAGAGCTGCACGCTGTCGAAGCCGTGGGGACGGGACTCGACGTCCAGTTCGGCGAACTTCTTGGCTTCGGCGACCTTGATGAGGTCGTTGTCGGCGCCGCTGAGGAAGAGGTCGATCTGGTAGCGGCCGCGCTTCAACGGCAGCGGCGGAAGGTCGATGTCCACGGAGTTTTCGCCGGGCTGGAGGGCGAAGGGCTTGCGGTGGTTCAGCGAATGGTAGCCGGCCACGTAGTTGCCCGTGCTGTCCTGGACGCGGAGGCGGCAGGCGAGGTTGGGGACCGCGATCTCCGACCGGAAAGTGGCGCGGAGCTTGTAGCCGGAGTCCGTCGGGGCGATGCGCTGGGCGGGGTCCGGGCCGACGAGGGTCAACCCCTGCTGGGTCCAGGTGTTGCCGTCGGAGCCCTCGATCAGGCTGTCGTAGATCTTGCGGGCCTCGAAGATCGGGCCGTCGCCGACGGCGACGCCACGGTTCATGACGAGGCCGCGGGTGCAGACGCGCTCGATCTGCTCGAAGTTGTGGGAGACGAAGATGACGGCGCACTGCTGGACGATGTCGGCCACGCGGCGCAGGCACTTCTGGCGGAAGTTGAAGTCGCCCACCGCCAGCACCTCGTCGAGGATGAGGATGTCGGGCTTGAGGGCGGTGGCGACGGAGAAGCCGAGGCGGACCTGCATGCCGGAGCTGTAGGTCTGGACGGGGGCGTCGATGAACTCGCGGATCTCCGCGTAGTCGATGATCTCGTCGAGCTTCTCGTCCACCTCGCGCTTGCGGAGGCCGAGGACGGCCGCGTTGACGTAGATGTTCTCGCGGCCGGTGAGGACGGGGTTGAAGCCCGCGCCGAGGGCGATGAGAGCGCCGACGCGGCCGCGCATCTCGATGCGGCCCTGGTCGGGCTTGATCAGGCCGTTGAGCATCCGCAGCAGGGTGGTCTTGCCGGCGCCGTTGCGGCCGATGAGGCCGAGGCACTCGCCCCGGCGGAGCTCGAAGGAGACGTCGTTGACGGCCCAGAACTCCTCGGGGCGGAGTCGGTCGCGCGCGCCGCCGCCGAAGGC